>NZ_JBLEBI010000022.1:0-67810 GCF_047340315.1 Streptomyces sp. AF1A | reverse complement strand
CAGGAGCGTCAACGCCTGGTCCTACGCCGAGCAGCCGCTGCCCGACGGCAGCGGGGCGGGCGACTGGGTGTGCACCCGGGCCGAGACCTGGCGGGGTGACGGGCCGGCCGTGCTGGCGCAGTTCCGCACTCCGGGCGGGCGGTACGGGGCGGTCGTGGCCAGGGCGCGCAACGTACCGGCGTGCGGGCCGCGCGATCCGCATGTACTGGCCGGGGTGCTGTGGAAGTCCCGCGGCGGGCACTGGTACCTGCTCGCCGCCGGCAGCGAGGGCACCTCGTCGATCCGGGCGACGGGCGGGCTCAACGCCTCCGGGCAGGGGCCGTTGCTGGTGGCCCGGGCCAAGGAGGGGACGCGGGCCGAACTCAAGGGCACCCTGGCCGGCGGGCGGTCGATCAGCGGCCTGCACTAGCCGACGCTCGTCGCCGAGGACGAGCGGGTGCCGCTCAAGGCCCGCAAGTTGTCCTTCTCCTGGATGCGGAGCGTGCCGGCTCGATGCCGCTCCGCGCGTCCCGGGCCAGAAGTGAGCGTCTCGTGCTCGACCTGTGACCGAAATGGCGCGAATGCCGGTACGGGTCCGGACCGTTGGCGGCTGAATCCGATCGGTAAGGTGTTCGCATGCGTACCGGGGTTCGCCGCAGATTGGGCGTCGAGGAGCGGCGGCAGCAGCTGATCGGCGTCGCCCTCGAACTGTTCAGCCGACGCTCGCCCGACGAGGTCTCCATCGACGAGATAGCGTCGGCCGCGGGCATCTCGCGCCCGCTCGTCTACCACTACTTCCCCGGCAAACTCAGTCTGTACGAGGCCGCGTTGAAGCGCGCCTCGGAGGATCTCGCGGGCCGGTTCGCCGAGCCCCACGAGGGCCCGCTCGGCGCCCGGCTGCTGCGCGTGATGCGCCGCTTCTTCGACTTCGTGGACGAGCACGGGCCGGGATTTGCGGCCCTGATGCGCGGCGGCCCGGCCGTGGGCTCCTCGACGACCAACGCCCTGATCGACTCCGTACGGCAGGCCGCGTATGACCAGATGCTGTCGCACCTGGGCGTCACCGAGGCGCCCCCGCGGCTGGAACTGGTCGTCCGCTCCTGGATCTCGCTCGCCGAGTCGACGGCGCTGCTCTGGCTGGACGGCCGGCGCGTCCCGCGCGCCGAACTGGAGGTCCAGCTCGTCCACGACTTCGCCGCCCTCGCCGCCGTCAGCGCGGCCCACGACGAGGGCATGGCGGCGCTGCTGAAGAGGATGGCGAAGGACGAACCGGCCGACGGCCCCTTCGCGGAGCTCGTCGGCCGGCTGATCGCCCTCGGTTCCTGACCGCTACTGCTCGCACTTCCGGTAGGAGCGGTCCAGTTCGCGGACCTCGGCGGAGGCGTGCAGGGTGACCCCGTCCCCCGGCGCCACATGCCGCCGGATCAGCTCGACGACGGCCTCCGTCAGCCGCGCCTTCGTCTCGTCACTGCGTCCGGCGAGGAGCCCGATGGTCACGTGCACGATGGCGTGCCCGCCCGCATCGGGGTCCTCGTATCCGAACACACCGCAGTCGCTGTACCGGAACAGCGTCTTGCAGGCCTCCGGCTTGGCCGCCGCGATCCCGACGGCCGCCTCGTGCAGCGCCCGCGCGAAGACGTGCCGGTCGAGGGCGTCCTTCCCCGGGTGCGAGTAGTCGACGGTGATCTGCGGCATGGGCACTCCTGTTCTACGGTGACGAGCCGACCCTACGCCGCCGCCCGGGTGAACACCGCCACCGTCCGGGCCGGGACCGTGAAGGTGCCCGAAGCGGACGTGTAGGAGGAGGTCTTCACGACCGGGTCGGCGCCGGAGGCCTGGGCCGGGTGGAGCCGGTAGTGCGCTCCGGCCAGGCCGGCGATCCGCTGCTCCTGCCGCTGCGGGGTGGCGTTGAAGACGACGACCAGGTCGCCGAGCCTCATGGTGATCACGCCCGGCGTCTCGTCCTTGCCGGACAGCGGGAAGGACAGCTGGTCCTGCACCTGCGCGGCGGTGCCGAGCGAGAACGCCTTCTCCGTCGTACGGATCCTCAGCAGGTCCTGGTACGCGGCGGAGGCGCCGGTGATCTGCGGACAGCCGACCTTCACGCCGGTCAGCAGCGGCTTGGCGTAGTCCCACTTGGACTGGTTGTCCGCCGCCATGGGCAGGCCGCGGCCGAAGCCGTTGCCGTCGGCGCAGTTCCAGTGGATGGCGTTGAACCAGTCGCCGCTGTCGAAGGAGTTGCGGTCCAGGGACTTGGAGCGCAGCAGGTCGGTGCCCGCCTGGGAGAGCGACGGCCCCTGCGAGAGGGCGGCCGTGGCCATCGCCAGCACCTGCATGCGGGCCCGGTCCGCGGCGGACGTGTCCTTGGGCAGCTTGTAGGTCAGCGCGTCGAAGAGGGACTCGTTGTCGTGCGCGTCCACGTAGGCGAGGGCGTCGCCGGGCGCGTCCGCGTAGCCGGCGGGCGAGCCGTTGTAGTCCACCTCGGCGCCGGTGACCTGCTTGCCGTCGGTGTCGGTGAAGTGGTACTTGGCGAGGTTGCCGCTGAGCCCGACCTTGATCAGGTCCTGGTAGTGCAGCAGGCGGGCCTTCTGCTCCTCCTTCGAGCCGTTGGCGGTGGAGGAGTTGGGGTCGGTGTACAAGCCGGAGGCGAAGCCCTGGACGCCGGGGTCCGAGTCGAAGGGGCTGCCGCCGCGCACCGCGTCACGGGCCCGGTCGGAGAAGGTGGCGATCCCGGTGCCGGCCATGTTCGCCTGGGTGGCCTGCACGAACCGGGCGTCGTTCGCCACCTCGCCGAAGTTCCAGCCCTCGCCGTAGAGGATGATCTTCTTGCCGTCGACGCCGTCCTTCTTGAGGGTCAGCGCGTCGAGGGCCTTGCGGACGGCGAGGATGTTGGCCTTCGGGTGGTGGCCCATCAGGTCGAAGCGGAACCCGTCGACCTTGTACTCCTTGGCCCAGGTGACGATCGAGTCCACGACCAGCTTGCCCATCATCGCGTTCTCCGGCGCGGTGTTGGCGCAGCAGGTGCTGTTGGCCACCGAGCCGTCGGCGAGCAGCCGCTGGTAGTAGCCGGGCACGATCCTGTCGAGCACGCTGGTATCGGCCTGGCCGCTGGCCGCCGTGTGGTTGTAGACGACGTCCATGACGACGCGCAGGCCGTCCTGGTTGAGTGCCTGGACCATCTTGCGGAACTGGACCGTGCGGGCGGTGCCGTCCGGGTCGGTGGCGTACGAGCCCTCGGGAACGGTGTAGTGGTACGGGTCGTAGCCCCAGTTGTAGGCGTCCTTCGCGGCGATCTTCGCCACGCACGCCTGCTGCTGGTCGGAGTCGGCCGGGTAGGAGGCGAGGTCGCAGTCGGTGGTCGCCTGGTCGGCCTTCTTCTCGGGGATGGTGGCGATGTCGAAGGCCGGCAGCAGGTGGACGTAGGAGGTTCCGGACTTCGCCAGCTGCTTCAGGTGCTTCGAGCCGTCGCTGTTCTTGTCGGTGAAGGCCAGGTAGGTGCCCCGGTCCTTCGCCGGGACGGTGCCGTCCGCGACCGAGAAGTCCCGGATGTGCAGCTCCTGGATCTGCGCGTCCCGCAGCGGCACCGCCTTGGGCTTGTGCAGGGATGCCCAGCCGCTCGGTGCGAGGGACCTGTCGTTCAGGTCGACGACGAGGCTGCGCTCGGAGTTCGCGGTGAGCGCGACCGAGTAGGGGTCGGTGACCTTGTTGGTGACCATCTCGCGGACGCTGGGCGCCCAGACCTTCACGACGTACCGGTACGGCTTGCCCTTCCAGGACGCCGGGCCGCTGACGGACCAGACGCCGGTGGTGTCGTCCCGGTGCATGGGCTTGAGGGAGCCGTCCAGCTCCAGTGAGACGCTCCGGGCCGTCGGCGCCCACACGGACAGGGTCGGCTTCCCGTCGTGGAACACCGGTCCCAGGTACGCCTTCGTCGCGCCCGGGTACAGGTCGTCCAGCACGCCCGCGATCTGCACGCCGGTCGCCGTGAGCACGGCGCCGTTCGCGGCCCGCTGCGAGGCGACCAGCTGACCCGTCAGCGCCTGGCGCACCCGGTCCCGGTCACGCGGGTCCACGGACCAGGCGGCGTAGTCCTTCAGGTACGGGAACCTCGACTTCTGGGCGTCCGTGAGCGTGGTCTTCTCCAGCCGGATCCAGCGCTCGTCGTCGCTGGTCAGGGCCCCGTCCTTGACGGCGATCGAGCCGTCGCGGGAGTACAGCAGCTGGGTCGAGACGGCGCCGTCGGCGCCGTTCCACGCGACGGTGTCCCGGTCGATCCAGACCGCCTTGGAGGTGGTCAGGTCGAGCGCGGCCGCACTGCCGGCGGGCTGCGGCAGCAGGTACTTCTCCTGGCCGCTCAAGACCCACACCTCGTGGCCACTGGCCTCGAGGTCCAGGGACTGGTCGGCGGGGAGGTCCTTGTCGTCGCCCTTGTGGAGGATGTAGCTGAGGCTGGTGGCACCGTCGGTGAGCGGTACCTCGAAGACCGCGCCATAGGCATCAGTCTTCACCGGCTTCAGCGGGTTCGACCAGTCGGTGGGGTTCGCGGCACCCGTCCAGACGTGCAGGCCCCAGCCGTCGTAGTTCCCGTCGGCGCGGTGGTAGTGGATGACCGCCTTGGTCGGGTCCTGGGCCGGGTAGTCGGGCCGCTGGGTGAGGACGTCGGGCTTGCCCTGCTCGACCCAGACCTCGCCCGTCTTGGTGACGTCGATGCTCCGGTCGGCGGAGACGTCCTTGTTGCCGTCCTTGTCGACGACCAGGAAGCCGACGTTCGAGGCGCCGGGCTTGAGCTTGACGTAGGCGAAGGCGCCCCAGGCGTCCCGGCCGGCGAACGGGTGGCCGGCCGGCCAGGTGGTGGACTCGCCGTCGGCGATGTCGCCCCAGGCGTACAGGCCCCAGTCGCCGTAGTCGCCGTCGGCGCGCTTGTAGTGGACGATCGCGTAGTCGCGGGAGGAGGCCGTGGGGACCTCGGGCGCGGGCGGGGTGCCGGTGGTGCCGGTCGCCGTGGCGCTCGCGGTGTGCCCGGCGGAGTCGATCACGACCGCCTTGTAGCGCAGGGCGGTGCCGGCGGGGACGTCCTTGCCGAGGGTCTGGGTGACCTTGTACGGGGCGTGGTCGGCGGAGCCGAGGACCTGCCACTTCCCGTCGCCGACCTGGGCGGCGAAGACGACGCGGTCCAGCCCGCCGCCGTCGACGTCGGCGCCGATCTCCACCGTGCCGGTGGCGCCGGGGGCCGGGGCGTGCAGGGTGACGGACGGCTTGGTGGTGGGCGCCGCGAGGGTGCCGGCCGCCTTGTAGACGACGGCGGAGCCGGCCGGGACGGTGACGGTGACCTTGCGGTCGCCGTCGGACTTCACCGCGTCCGTGGCGCCGTAGACGCCGCGGTACGTCATGTCCGCGGAGCCGGTCGGGAACGTGGCCGTCTTCGCCGCGTCCGCGTTGTTGAAGGCGACGACGTACTCCTGGCCGGTCCTGGCGTCCGTCCGGGTGACGGCGTAGACGCCCGCGCCGTCGGCCGCGTACCGCTCGGTCTGGACTCCGTCGGCCAGCGCCGGGTTGGCCTTGCGGAGCCTGGAGAGCGCGGCGATGTCGCGGTACAGCGGGGCCCTGGTGTCGTAGGCGTCGGCGGCGGCGGTGCGGTCGGTGCCGATCTCGTCGTCGTCCAGGTAGTCGGCGACCTTGGAGGCGAACATGGTCTGGCGGGCGTCCTTGTCGCCCCCGGAGCCGGTGAAGCCCTGCTCGTCGCCGTAGTAGACGACCGGGTTGCCGCGGCTGAGGAACATCAGCTCGTTGGCCAGCCTGTCCTTCTTCAGGATCTCGGCGTCCGTCGCCTTCGGGTTGTCCTGCTTCAGGAAGTACCCGATGCGGCCCATGTCGTGGTTGCCGAGGAAGGTGACCTGCTCGTACGCGTTGGCCTTGTCCGTCGTGTACTTGTAGTCGTCACCGAAGACGCCCGCGAGTTTCTGCGCGCTGCCGCCCTGGGAGGCGTAGCCTCGGGCCGCGTCCTGGAAGGGGAAGTCGAGCGTGGCGTCGAGGCGGCCCTGGGTGACGTACGGGGACGTGACCGAGGTGCTGGAGTCGTAGGTCTCGCCGAACATGAAGAAGTTCTTCCGGCCGTGCGCCGCCGCGTACCTGTCGAGCGCGGTCGCCCACTGGGTCCAGAACCCCATGTTCACGTTCTTGACGGTGTCGATGCGGAAGCCGTCGACGGCGTAGTCCTTCACCCACCGCTCGTAGATCTTCTCCATGCCGTGCACGACCTCGGGGCGCTCGGTCCACAGGTCGTCGAGGCCGGAGAAGTCGCCGTAGGTCGCGGACTCGCCGGCGAAGGTCGAGTCGCCCCGGTTGTGGTACATCGTCGGGTCGTTGAGCCAGGCCGGGACCTTGGCCCTGCTCGTGACCTGCGGGGTGTACGGGAAGGAGCCGGTGCCGACGGCCGGGAACCTCCTGCCGCCGTCGGCGTAGTCGGCGTCGTCGAACGGCCGCCCGTCCTTGGTCAGGTACGGGAACGCGCCCTTGGAGAGGTACTGGGAGGACTTCTCCTTGTAGTCGACGACGTCGGCGGTGTGGTTGGTGATGACGTCGAAGAAGACCTTCATGCCCTTGGCGTGTGCCTTGGAGATGAGGGTCTTCAGGTCCTGGTTGGTGCCGAAGTGCGGGTCGACCTGGGTGAAGTCGGTGATCCAGTAACCGTGGTAGCCGGCGGAGGCGTTGGCGCCGGTGCCCTGCACGGGGCGGTTCTTGAAGATGGGCGCCATCCAGATGGCGGTGGTGCCGAGGCCCTTGATGTAGTCCAGCTTCCGCGTCAGGCCCTTGAGGTCGCCGCCCTGGTAGAACCCCTTGTCGGTGGGGTCGTAGCCGGTGCTGAGCCGCGAACCGGTGAGCCCGCCGCGGTCGTTGGACCGGTCCCCGTTGGCGAACCGGTCCGGCATCACGAAGTAGAACTGCTCGCGCGTGTCGTCGTGCCGGGCGGGCTGGGCGGCCAGCGCCGCGTCGGACGGGGGCGCGGGCGGGGTGGCGGCGTGTGCGGCCACTGGCTGGATCAGCGCGGCGGCGAGGGCCGCGACGGTGACGGCCGCGACCCTCCTGCTGCTGGGGGTGCGGCGCCTTCCGGGCGCCGGCCATCTCGGTATCACAGGCTTTGACTCCTTGCGATTACGGCTCTCTTGGGTCCGACCCCTGCGCCGCGGCTCGGCTCCGATGCCGGACGCCCGCGCGACCGTATCGCCGACGAAAGGTTTACAGCAAGAGTTTTGAAAGCGGTAGCAAGTACTTTCATCGCCAACGTGCGGGCAGGCCCGCACCGCTGGGGGTGGGCGGTGCGGGCCGGTCCACGGGGTCAGCAGCTGGACTTGCCGGCGTAGACGGCGAGCGCGGTGTTCGGGGCGACCGCCGCCTGGAACCAGCCACTGCCGTTGACCGTCACGGTCCGGTTGCCCTGCACGTCGCAGTAGGTGCCCGCGGGCAGGGAGGTCTGGTACCAGCGGTCGGCCGTGGTGCTCTCGTGGTTGATGACCACATAGCCCTTGGTGCCGCGGCCGAAGGCGATGAGGTCGTCGCCGTCGTCCCACCAGTTGGTGACCGACTGGCCGCGGGTCGCGTTGCGGAAGGCGACCATGGACTTGATCTCCGGCCACGCGTGCTGGCACTTCCAGCCGTCCTGCCAGCAGGCGTTGACCTGGCCGTTGTCGGGCGGCCCGGCGTCGGCGTCGGACCACTCGTAGCCGGAGTTGATGTCGGGGGCACCGTAGGGCCAGGCGAGCATGAACACGTTGGCCAGCGTGTAGTCGGCGCCGCTCTTGTAGTTCAGGGTCGAGCCGTTGCGCTCGGTGTCGTGATTGTCGACGAAGACGCCGGCCACGGAGCTCGGGAGGTAGCCCCAGGCCTCGCCGAAGTTGTTCAGGTAGGCCAGCTTCTCGCTGGTGAAGACGCGCTTGAGGTCGTAGGCGTAGCGGAACTCCTGGACGTCTCCGTTGCCGGTGTACTCGGAGGGCTGCACGGCCTCGTTCGCCCCGTAGATGACCTCCTGCTTCCAGTAGGCGGAGGGGTTGGTCAGGCGGGACTTGATGTTCGCCAGGTCCTCGGCCGGGATGTGCTTGGCGGCGTCGATGCGGAAGCCGTCGGCGCCGAGGGAGAGCAGGTCGTTCATGTACCCGGCGATGGTCTTGCGGACGTACTCCTCGCCGGTGTCCAGGTCGGCGAGGCCGACGAGTTCGCAGTGCTGGACGTTCCAGCGGTCCTGGTAGTTGGTGACCTGGGAGGTGCAGTCGTCGAAGTCGGGGTAGGAGTACAGGCCCGGGTAGTCGTACTTGGAGTACGTCGAGCCGCCCGTGCCGGTGCCGCTGCCCGCCGACATGTGGTTGACGACCGTGTCGACGACCACCTTCACGCCGGCCGCGTGACAGGTGTCGATCATGTTCTTGAAGGACGTGCGGTCACCGAGGCGGCCCGCGATCCTGTACGACACCGGCTGGTACGACGTCCACCACTGGGAGCCCTGTATGTGCTCGGCGGGCGGGGAGACCTGGACGTAGCCGTAGCCGGCGGGGCCGAGGGTGGTGGTGCACTCGCGGGCCACCGAGGCGTAGTTCCACTCGAAGAGGACGGCGGTGACGTCCTTGGTGCCGGGCGGCGACGCCTGCGCCGTAGTCGGGTACATGCCAATCGAGAAGGCGGCGGCGAGGGCGAGTGCCGCGGGGAGGGTTCTGCGTGCCATGTGGGGGTTCCTTCGTCTTTGAAGGCGCCGTTGAAGGCGTGGAGAGCCGCTGTTGTCGCTTGCTGCAATGTTTCAGCAAACTTGCGGTGACGCAGATGGTAAAGGCCCGCTGCCGGAAAGGCAGCGGGCCTGTGTGAAGTTGATGCAAGAACTTTCAGAAGCGGTGTCAGTCCGCCGTGGCCCACCAGACGGTGGTGTCAGCGGGCACCTTCGCCTCGTCGCCCGTCTCGGCCACCTCGCCGCTGCTCAGCAGCGCGCGGCCGTACGCCGGAGTGCGCACCGACTCCCCCGTGGTGTTGGTGACGCAGACGAAGTCGCCGCGCCGGAAGGCGAGAACGCCCTCGGGGGCCCGCAGCCACTCCACCGCGTCGCCCGCGCCGAGGTCCGGCCGGGCGCGGCGCACACGCAGCGCGGACCGGTACAGCTCCAGCGTCGAGTCCGCCACGCCGGTCTGCGCCTCCACGCTCAGCTCGCCCCAGGCGGCCGGCTGCGGCAGCCAGCTGCCGCCGGCGCCGAAGCCGTACGAGGAGCCCTCGCGGGTCCACGGGATGGGGACGCGGCAGCCGTCGCGGAAGCCGTCCTGGCCGGCGCCGCGGAAGTACGCCGGGTCCTGGCGCACCTCGTCGGGCAGGTCGACCACGTCGGGCAGGCCCAGTTCCTCGCCCTGGTAGATGTACGCGGAGCCGGGCAGCGCGAGCATGAGGAGCGTGGCGGCGCGGGCGCGACGCAGGCCCAGCTCCCGATCGCCCGCCGAGCGGATCTGGGTCCCGAGCCCCGGCGGGTTGGCGAAGCGGGTGGCGTGGCGGGTGACGTCGTGGTTGGACAGCACCCAGGTGGCGGGGGCGCCGACCGGGCGCATGGCCTCCAGGGTGCGGTCGATGACCGTGCGCAGCTCCTCGGCGTCCCACTCCGTGCTCAGGTACTGGAAGTTGAAGGCCTGGTGCAGCTCGTCGGGGCGGACGTAGTTCGCGGTGCGCTCGACGGTCGGGGTCCAGGCCTCGGCGACGAAGATCCTTTCCCCCGCGTACTCGTCGAGGATGCGGCGCCACTGGCGGTAGATCTCGTGGACGCCGTCCTGGTCGAAGAACGGCATGACATCGTTGCCGAGCAGCTTGAGCTGGTCGTGCGCGCCGAGGTCGGGCAGCCCGTCGGCCTTCACCAGGCCGTGGGCCACGTCGATGCGGAAGCCGTCCACGCCCATGTCCAGCCAGAAGCGCAGGATGGAGCGGAACTCGTCGCCGACGGCCGGGTGCTCCCAGTTGAAGTCGGGCTGCTCGGGGGCGAAGAGGTGCAGGTACCACTCCCCGTCCTCGACGCGCGTCCAGGCCGGGCCGCCGAAGATGGACTCCCAGTCGTTGGGCGGCAGCTCGCCGTTCCTTCCCTTGCCGGGGCGGAAGTGGTAGCGCTCGCGCAGCGGGGAGCCGGGGCCCTCGGCGAGCGCGCGCCGGAACCACTCGTGCTGGTCGGAGGAGTGGTTGGGGACCAGGTCGACGATGATGCGCAGGCCGTGCGCGTGGGCGTCGCGGATCAGCGCGTCGGCGTCCAGCAGGGTGCCGAACATGGGGTCGACGGCGCGGTAGTCGGCGACGTCGTAGCCTGCGTCGGCCTGCGGGGAGGCGTAGAAGGGGCTGAGCCACACGGCGTCGACGCCGAGGTCGCGCAGGTACGGCAGGCGGGAGCGTACGCCCTCCAGGTCGCCCATGCCGTCGCCGTTGCTGTCGGCGAAGCTGCGCGGATAGACCTGGTAGATGACCGCGTCCCGCCACCAGTCGCGGCGGTCGGCGACGGTGGCGACGGCGGAGTGGTGGGCCTGTGCGGCGGGGGGCTGCTGGCTCATGGCGTCCTTGAAGTGGTGCGTGACCGGGTTCGGGTCATGGGCGGTGGATACGGCGGCGGGGCGGGGCCGGGAGGGTGCGAGGCGGCCGCGGTGCCGGCGGGGTCTGGGTGTCTCCCCGGCTCGAGCGAAGCCGGGAGCCGGGAAGGACACCGCGGCCGCCTCCCCGCGCGAACTGGTGCGCGGGAGTCCCTCCGAGTGGGGCGTCAGCCCTTCGTGCCGCCGGCGGTGAGGCCGGTGACGAGGTTCTTCTGCACGAGGTAGAAGAACACCGACACGGGTATCGCGATCAGCACCGCGGTGGCGGCCATGTAGTTCCACTGGGCGTCGTGCTCGCTGACGAAGGTCTGCAGGCCGACGGCGAAGGTGTACTTCGAGTCGTCCAGCAGGAAGGTCGTCGCGAAGGCGACCTCTCCGACGGCGGTGATGAAGTTGTAGAACGCGGCCACGGCCAGGCCCGGGCGGGCCAGCGGCAGGATCAGCCGGAAGAAGGTGCCGAAGGGGCTCAGGCCGTCCACGCGTCCGGCCTCGTCGATCTCGAAGGGGATGGTGTCGAAGTATCCCTTGAGCAGCCAGGCGCTGTACGGCACGGCCGTCGTGCAGTTGATGATGATCAGCGCCCAGTAGGTGTCGATGAGGCCGAGCTCGCTGAAGATCTCGTACATCGGCACGATCAGGATGGCGATCGGGAAGGCCTGGGTGAGCAGCAGGACCCACATCAGCGGCTTGTAGCCGGGAAAGCGCATGCGCGAGACCGCGTAGCCGGTGGTGGCGGCGACGAAGACGCCGATCAGGGTGGTGCCCACGGCCACGATCATCGTCGACTTGAACCACTCGAAGAAGCCGGTGTGCTCGAGCACGAAGGTGTAGTTGGAGAAGCTGGCCTTGCCCGCGATCCCGCCGGGGTGCAGGTAGTCCTCCTTGTCCGGGCCGAGCGAGAGGTAGATCAGCCAGGCCACCGGGGCGAGGGCGATGAGGCTCGCCACGGCGAGGCCGCCGTGCAGCAGCGCGACGCCGAGCGGGCCGCGCTCGCCGCGCCGGCGGACGCGGCGGGCGGACGCGGGGGCGGACGCCGGTGCGGTCCCGGTCTTGTCGAGGGTCGTGGTGCTCATGGCAGCGTCTCCTGCGGCGTCAGACGGCGAGCTGGTCATTGCGCTTCAGCCAGCGGAAGTAGAAGGAGGTGAAGACGGTGAGGATCGACAGCAGCAGCACGCCGTACGCGGCGGACTGGGCGAAGTCGCGCGGCTGCTGGCCGAAGCCCAGCTCGTAGGCCCAGGTGACGAGGATCTGGGCGTCCGGGGCGGAGTTCTTGCCGAACAGCAGGAAGATGATGACGAACTGGTTGAACGTCCAGATGATGCCCAGCAGGACGACGGTGGAGCTGACCGAGCGCAGACCCGGCAGGGTGACGTGCCGGAAGCGCTGCCAGGCGCTCGCGCCGTCCATCTCGGCGGCCTCGTAGAGGCTGGAGTCGATGGACTGCAGGCCGCCGAGCAGCGAGAGCATCATGAACGGCACACCGCACCAGGTGTTGACCATGATCGCGGCGAACCGCTGCCAGAAGGTGTCCTCCAGCCACTGCGGCTGGGGCAGGTGCAGCCCGTGCAGGACCTGGTTGAGCACGCCGCTGTCGGCCAGCATGATCCGCCAGGAGAAGACGGTGACGAAGGTCGGCACGGCCCAGGGCAGGACCAGCAGCACCCGGTAGAGGGTACGGCCGCGCAGCTTCTCGTTGAGCATGAGCGCCAGGCCCAGGCCGATGGTGTAGTGCAGGGCCACACAGGCGACCGTCCAGACGACGGTCCACAGGAAGTGCGACCAGAACCGGTCGTACGACAGCGGCCCGAACAGGATGTCCTTGTAGTTGTCGAGGCCGATGAACTTGTACGTGGCCGGGATGTGGTTGACGCCGATGGTGCGGGCCGAGTTGAGGCTGTTGGCGTCGGTGAGGGTCAGATAGAAGCCGCGGATCAGCGGATACGCCACGATCACGGCGAGCACGACGACCACGGGCGCGATCATCGCGTAGGCGTACCAGTATCTCTGGTAACCGTTTTTGATGCGCTGCCCCAGCCCGGGCCGAGGCGCGCGGTCACCGCGGCGCTTGCCGGTCGCGCGGTCGATGGCGACTGTCATGGTTCGACACCTTCACGATCAAAGGGTTGGGCTGGGCACAGGCCGTGGCCGCCGGATCCTTCCCCCTTCTTGTACCGGGAGGATCCGACGGCCACGAGGGCTCACTTGCTGAAGTCGGGCACCAGCTTGACGATGGCCGCCTCGGCGTTGCTCAGACCCTGGTCCAGGGACTCCTTGCCGCCGGCGATCTTCGGCAGCTCGGTGTCCAGCGGACCCCACAGGGAGCTGTACTCGGGCAGGGCCGGGCGGGGCTGGGCGGCGGACAGGACGCCCTGGTAGCCGGCGATGCCCGGGTCGGCCTTGACCTGGTCGGTGTAGGCGTCGGAGCGGGTGGGCAGCGTGGAGTTCTTCAGCGCGATGGTCTCCTGGGACTTCGCCGAGGTCATGAACTTCACGAACTTCAGCGCCGCGGCCTGGTGGGCCTTGTCGGAGCCGGCGTAGACCGCGAGGTTGTGGCCGCCGGTCGGGGCGCCCGCCTTGCCGCTGGAGCCGGCGGGGACGGTGGCGATGCCGAGGTTGGACTTGTCCTTGAAGGCCGAGCCCTTGTAGAAGTTCGTGATCTCCCAGGGGCCCTGGATGATCGCGGCGACCTTGCCGTTGACGAACGCGTCCTGGATGTGGGCGTAGGCGTCGGCCGTGGTGTCGGCCTTGTGCAGGCCCTGCCCCTTGAACAGGCTCAGCCAGGTGCCGTAGGCCTTCTTGGCGGCGGGCGAGTCGACGGTGATCTTCTTGGCGGTGGCGTCGACGGTGTCGGTGCCCTCGCCGTAGAGGAAGCTCTGGGCATAGTAGGCCTGGGTGGAGCCCCAGTAGCCGTAGACGTGCTCCTTGGCGTCGATCTTGGCGGCGTCGGCCCTGAGCTCGTCCCAGGTCTTGGGGGCCTCGGTGATGCCGGCCTTCTGGAACAGCGCCTTGTTGTAGACCAGCGCGAGGGTGTCGGTGACCAGCGGCACGCCGTAGGTCTTGCCCTGGTACTGGGCCTGCTTGATCAGGTTCGGCTCGAACTTGGCCTGGTCGGCGAGGGCCTCGGTGCCGTCCAGGGGCAGGAAGTAGCCCTTCTTGGCGAAGGCCGGGGTCCAGCCGACCTCGGAGCGCAGCACGTCCGGGGCGCCGCTGGCGCCCGCCGCGGTGTCGAACTTGTTCTGCGCCTGGTCGAAGGGCACGTCGACGTACTTGACCTTGATGTTCTTGTTGGCGGCCTCGAACTGCTGGACCAAGGCCTTGTACGTCGGTGCCTCATTCGTGGCGTTGGAGGTGTCCCACCAGGTGATGGTGACCGGGCCGTCCGCCTTGCCGCTGTCGCTGCTCCCGCCGTCGCAGGCCGTCGCCGTGAGGGCGAGGGACGCCACCAGCGCGGAGGCCGCTATGCCACGCCGCATGAGTTCTCCTTGAGGGTTTGAGCCCGAGTGGTACAGGGGGCGGTCCCGTCCGCCCCTGCGACTTGCCGACTGCGCCGTTGCCGCGGCCGGGCGACAGGGAACGTAACAGCGATGTAAGCGCCGCGAAAGACCTTGCAGAAAAAAAATGCAAGACGCGTCGAAGGTTACCCGCCCGTGACCCGCCCTCGACCCCGCCGCAACCCAGTATTGGAGCCGGTGGAGCGGTAAGCGGCACACTTGTGCAAGACTCTGCAAGCTCTTGCCACCACGAACCTGAGGGAGCGCGATGAGGCAGCAACCCGCGGCGGGCCGTTCAGCTCCCCGCCCCCGGCGCCCGGCCGGTGTGCAAGGCGAGACCCGACCGGTACAGTCCAGTGCCGTGACCACACGGCTTGCCGACATCGCCGCGCAGGCGGGGGTGAGCGAGGCGACCGTCAGCCGGGTCCTCAACGGCAAGCCGGGCGTCGCCGCCACCACCCGCCAGTCCGTGCTGGCCGCGCTCGACGTGCTGGGCTACGAGCGCCCGGTGCGGCTGCGGCAGCGCAGCGAGGGCCTGGTGGGCCTGATCACGCCGGAGCTGGAGAATCCGATATTCCCCGCCCTGGCCCAGGTCATCGGCCAGGCGCTGACCCGCCAGGGCTACACGCCGGTGCTCGCCACGCAGACCCCGGGCGGGTCCACCGAGGACGAGCTGACCGAGATGCTGGTGGACCGCGGGGTCGCGGGCATCATCTACGTCTCCGGACTGCACGCCGACACCACCGCCGACATGCAGCGCTACGAGCGGCTGCGGGCCCAGGGCGTGCCGTTCGTGCTGGTGGACGGCTTCTCGCCGAAGGTGCAGGCGCCGTTCATCTCCCCCGACGACCGGGCGGCGATGACGCTGGCGGTGACGCACCTGGCGTCGCTGGGCCACACCCGGATCGGGCTGGCGCTCGGTCCGAAGCGGTTCGTGCCGGTGCAGCGCAAGATCGAGGGCTTCCTGCGCGCGATGCAGGACCAGCTGGGGCTGAGCGCCGAGACGATCGAGTCGGAGCTGGTCCAGCACTCGCTCTACACGCTGGAGGGCGGCCAGGCCGCGGCGACGGCGCTGATCGAACGGGACTGCACGGCGGTGGTCTGCGCCAGCGACATGATGGCGCTCGGGGCGATACGGGCGGCCCGGCAGCGGGGCCTGGAGGTGCCCCGCGACGTGTCGGTGGTCGGCTTCGACGACTCCCCGCTGATCGCGTTCACCGACCCGCCGCTGACCACCGTCCGCAAGCCGGTGCCGGCGATGGGGCAGGCGGCGGTGCGCACGCTGCTGGAGGAGATCGGCGGGACGCCCGCGCCGCACAGCGAGTTCGTTTTCATGCCGGAGCTGGTGGTGCGCGGTTCGACCGCTTCGGCACCGGGTGAGCGGGGCGACCGCACGCGTGTCGATCGCCAGGCGTAGGCGGCGCCCGGGGGTGACGGTCCTCCATACGTCGTAGGGGCGTGCGCCGCGGACCCGACCTTGGGATGATCGGGCGCGGAAGCCTTTTCTGGCAGACTCTGTGCCTATGAGTGACTCGACCGTGACAGAGCCGGAAGGTCGCGAGGGGGTGGCCGTTCCGCAGGCCGTCACGGGCGAGGACAGCGGGGGTTTGCCGGGCCGGCTGCGGCGCCCGCGCAGGCCCCGGCTGTGGTTCGAGATCCTTCTGATCGCGCTGAGTTACTGGACGTACTCGCTCATCCGCAACGCCGTGCCGGAGCAGCGGGGCAAGGCGCTGCGCAACGCGACCTGGATCTGGAACGTCGAGGACCATCTGGGCGTCGCGGTCGAACGGTCGGTCAACCATGCCGTGAACTCGGTGACTTGGCTGATCATCGGCATGAACTACTACTACGCCACGCTGCACTTCGTCATCACGATCAGCGTCCTGGTGTGGCTGTACCGGTGGCACCCCGGCCGGTACGCGGCGGCCCGGCTGGTGCTGTTCGCGACGACGGGTGTGGCGCTGCTCGGTTACTACGTGTTCCCGCTCGCCCCGCCCCGGCTGATGCGCGGCGGGCACTTCGTGGACACGGTGATGGTGCACCACACGTGGGGCTCGATGGCCTCCGGCGACCTGAAGCACATGTCCAACCAGTACGCGGCGATGCCGTCCATGCACATCGGCTGGTCGCTGTGGTGCGGGCTGACCGTCTTCGCGCTGGCGTCGGTGCCGTGGGTGCGGGTGCTGGGCCTGCTGTATCCGGCGGCCACACTGCTGGTGATCGTCTCCACGGCCAACCACTTCTGGCTGGACGCGGTGGGCGGGGTGCTGTGCCTCGCCTTCGGCTTCACGACGGCCCGGCTCTGGTACGGCTCACTGCCGTACACCCTGCCGAGATTCGCCCCGGCACGGTCCCGCGGCCCGGAACCGGCCGAGGCACCGGCGGGGTAGGGCGCCGGGGACGGTGTGGTTGGGCTCGGGTGGGGGGCTCGGGCGCGGCTCAGGTGCGGGTTCCTGAAAGGCCGAGGGCGGGGTGCGGGGGCGGGCTCAGTGCCGGATCGTGAAAGACCGGGGGCGGGGTGCGGTGGCGTGTGTCAGCCGCCGTCGCCGTAGAAGAGGTCCTCCACGACCGTGCGCGCCCTGCGGGTGGTACGGCGGTAGGCGTCGAGCATGTCGCCGACGTGGCCGGCGCCGTAGCCCAGGTAGCGGCCGACCGCGGCCAGCTCCCGGGGCTCGGTGGGGAAGGTGTCCCCCGCCCGGCCGCGGACCAGCATGACCGCGTTGCGCACCCGGGTGGCGAGCACCCACGCCTCGTCCAGGATCGCCGCGTTCTCCGCGTCCAGCAGCCCGGCCTCCTGGGCGGCGGCCAGGGCCGCGCGGGTGCGGGTGGTGCGCAGGCCGGGCACCTCGTGACCGTGCTGGAGCTGGAGCAGCTGGACCGTCCACTCGACGTCGGACAGGCCGCCGGGGCCCAGCTTGGCGTGCAGCCTGGGATCGGCACCGCGCGGCAGCCGCTCGGACTCCATGCGGGCCTTCAGCCGACGGATCTCGCGCACGGCGTCCTCGTGCAGGCCGCGGGCCGGATAGCGCAGGGGGTCGATCAGCTCGATGAAGCGGCGGCCCAGGTCCTGGTCCCCCGCGACCGGCTCGGCCCGCAGCAGCGCGTGCGACTCCCAGGCCAGGGACCAGCGGCGGTAGTAGGCCGCGTACGACGTCAGGGTGCGCACCAGCGGGCCGGACTTGCCCTCCGGCCGCAGGTCGGCATCGATCAGCAGCGGCGGGTCGGCGCTCGGCAGTTGCAGCAGGCGGCGCATCTCGGCAACGACCCGGTTGGCCGCGGCGGCCGCCTCCTGTTCGTCGACGCCGTCGCACGGCTCGTGCACGAAGAGCACGTCCGCGTCGGAGCCGTAGCCCAGTTCGTGGCCGCCGAAGCGGCCCATCCCTATGATCGCGAACCTGGTGGGCAGGGTGTCGCCCCAGCCGTCCCGGACGACCGCGCGCAGGGTGCCGGCGACGGTGGCCGCGGTGAGGTCGGACACGGCGGCCCCGACCCGGTCCACCAGGGCGCCCTGGTCGGCCTCGGCGGGGCTGGTCTCGGTGCCGTACGAGCCGACGATGTCGGCGGCGGCGATCCGGAACAGCTCGCGGCGGCGGACCCCGCGGGCCGCGGTGACGCCCTGCTCGGCGTTCTCCGCGCGGCCCACCGCGGCCAGGATCTCCTGCTCCAGGGCGAGCCGCCCGCGGGGCGCGAGGCCGCCACCGTCGCCGTCGCCCAGCAGCGCCACCGCCTCCGGGGCGCGCATCAGCAGGTCCGGCGCGAGCCGGCCGGCCGACAGCACGCGGGCCAGGTTCTCGGCCGCCGCGCCCTCGTCCCGCAGCAGCCGCAGGTACCAGGGGGTCTTGCCGAGCGCGTCGGAGACCTTGCGGAAGTTCAGCAGCCCCGCGTCCGGGTCGGCGGAGTCCGCGAACCAGCCGAGGAGGACCGGCAGCAGCGTGCGCTGGATGGCCGCCTTGCGGCTCACGCCGGAGGCGAGTGCCTCCAGGTGGCGCAGGGCCGCGGCCGGGTCGGCGTAGCCGAGGGCGACCAGGCGTTCGCGGGCCGCCTCGGGACTGAGGCGGGCCTCCCCGGGGGCGAGTTGCGCCACCGCGTCGAGCAGCGGGCGGTAGAAGAGCTTCTCGTGCAGCCGTCGTACGACCGTGGCGTTCCGCTTCCACTCGCGGGTCAGCTCGGCGACCGGGTCGGTGCGCAGGCCGAGCGAGCGGCCGAGGCGGCGCAGGTCGTCCTCGGCCTGGGGGACGAGGTGGGTGCGGCGCAGTCGGTAGAGCTGGATGCGGTGCTCCATCGAGCGCAGGAAGCGGTAGGCCTCGTCGAGGCGGGCGGCGTCCTCGCGGCCGACGTAGCCGCCGGCGGCCAGGGCCTGGAGGGCGTCGAGGGTGGTGCCGCTGCGCAGGGAGGCGTCGGCGCGGCCGTGCACCAACTGCAGGAGCTGCACGGCGAATTCGACGTCGCGCAGTCCGCCGGGGCCGAGCTTGAGTTCCCGCTCGATCTCGGCGGCCGGGATGTTCTCGACGACGCGGCGGCGCATCTTCTGCACGTCCGCCACGAAGTTCTCGCGTTCGGCCGCCTTCCAGACGAGGGGTTCGAGGGCGTCGAGGTAGGCCTGGCCGAGGTCAGCGTCGCCGGCCACCGGGCGGGCTTTGAGCAGGGCCTGGAACTCCCAGGTCTTGGCCCAGCGTTGGTAGTAGGCGAGGTGGCTGCTGAGGGTGCGCACGAGGGGGCCGTTGCGGCCCTCGGGGCGCAGATTGGCGTCCACCGGCCAGATGGAGCCCTCGACAGTGGTCTCGGAGCAGATCCGCATGAGGTGGGAGGCGAGCCCGGTCGCGGACCTGAGGGCCTTGGCCTCGTCGGCGCCGTCGGCCGCCTCGGCCACGAAGATCACATCGACGTCGGAGACGTAGTTCAGCTCGTGGCCGCCGCACTTGCCCATCCCGATCACCGCCAGCCGGCAGGCCGCGGCGTCCTCGGGGGCGTCGGCCTTCGCTATGGCCAGGGCCGCGCGGAGGGTGGCGGTGGCGAGGTCGGCGAGTTCCGCGGCGGTCTCGGCGACGCCCGTGGTGCCGCAGACGTCGCGGGCGGCGATGGACAGCAGGCAGCGGCGGTAGGCGACCCGCAGGGAGACGGGGTCGGTGGCCTCGGCGAGGCCGCGCTCGAACTCCGCGAGGCCCGGGTGCAGGTCCTGCGGCTCGTAGGTGACCAGGACCTGCCAGTCGCTCGGGTGGCGGGCCAGGTGGTCGGCCAGGGCCGCGGAGGCGCCAAGGACGCCGAGCAGGCGGTCGCGCAGGGGCTTGGCCGCGATGAGGGTGTCCAGCAGTTCGCGGCGGGCGGTGGTGTCGGGTTGCGCCTCCAGCAGGCGGACCAGGCCGCGCAGCGCGAGGTCGGGGTCGGCGGTGGCTCCGAGGGCCTCCAGCAGCACCGGGTCGTCGCGTACGGGCGCGAGTTCGGGGCCGTCCAGTAGGCGCTCGGCCGATGCGGCGTCCGTGAAGCCGTGTCGGAGCAGTCGAGTGAACGTACTGCTTCTGCGCCCCGGCGTCATCCGCGGCCTCCCCTCGGATCAAACTTCCTGGCCAGAGCGTAGCCGCCTCCGGCGGGGTGTGCGGGGCGACCACCGTCCGGAACCTCGTCCGTGCCGCTCGTGCGGTGTGGGTGCGGGGCGTTCTGGGGTGGCTGGGGTGCCGTGCCCGCAGCGCGGGTGCGGGAGCGTCGTGGTGCAGCGGGGGTGCCGCGGGTGCGGGGCGTTTTGGTGCGGCTGGGGTGCCGTGCCCGCGGCACGGGTGCGGGAGCGTCGTGGTGCGGCGGGAGTGCCGCGCCTGCGGCACGGGTGCGGGAGCGTTGTGGTGCAGCAGGAGTGCCGCGGGTGCGGGGCGTTTTGGTGCGGCTGGGGTGCCGTGCCCGCGGCACGGGTGCGGGAGCGTCGTGGTGCAGCGGGAGTGCCGCGGGTGCGGGAGCGTCGTGGCTTGGGGTCATGCCTGCGGCGCATGTGCGGAAGCGTCGTGGCTGGGCGCGCGCCTGGGGTTCGTCGTGGGTCGGGGCCGCGCCGCGTGGTGTCCGTCCTCGGTCCGGCGGGCTGTCGGCTGAAGGGTGGGGGTGTCGGCGCCGGCCGCTGCGGGCGGACACCACCCGACACGTCCCCTTCCCGCCGTACGCGGCCGCGGGCCCCACCTCCTGCGGTCAGAACGCCCCGCAGGGGCCCGCGCGTCATCGGTCGCCCCTGTCACCGGACTTGGCCGGCACGCATCGCCATGCCAGGGCCGCTGCGGTCAGGTAGGCCAGGGTTCCGGCGAGCATGCCGGTGCGCAGGCCGGTGCCGTAGTCGGCGCTGGTGGCGAGGAGGCTGCCGCCGAGGGCGACGCCGGTGGCGCTGCCGATCTGCCGGGTGGTGTTGAACAGGGCGGAGGCGGCGCCCGCGTACGCCGGGGGTGCCGCGCCCATCACGGTGGCGGTCGAGCCGGTGAGCGCGAAGGACGTGCCGAAACCGGTGGCCATCATCGGGGCCACCAGGAGCAGGTAGGCCGGATCGGCTCCCGCCGCCGCCCAGCCGCCCAGCCCGAGGGCGCCCAGGAGCATCCCGGAGATCACCAGGGGGCGGTCGCCGGTGCGGCGGGCGAGCCGCCCGGACAGGACGGAGGCGAACATGGTCATCGCCACCGCCGGGAACAGCGCCAGCCCGGTGCGCAGGGCGCTGAAGCCGCGCTGGTGCTGGAAGTACAGGCTGGCGGTGAACACCATGCCGTAGAAGGCGAAGTTGAACAGCAGGCCGATGGCGGCGGCGCCGCTCATCGTGCGGGAGCGCAGCAGCCGCAGCGGCAGGGCGGGGATACGGGCGAGGCGCTCACGGAGCACGAACGCCGCACCTGCCAGGAGGGCCAGCCCCAGCCCGGCGAGCACGGCGGGGTCGGACCAGCCGCGCCGTCCGGCCTCGTTCAGCGCGGCGGTCAGCAGGGCCACGGCGGCCACCACCGCGCACTGCGCAGGCCAGTCCAGGGCCCGGTCGGCGCGGAGCGGCGAGCGCGCGACGTACCGTGCTGTCAGCGCCAGGCATGCCGCCCCGACCGGCAGGTTGATGAGGAACACCCACCGCCAGCCCACCGTGGAGACCAGCAGCCCGCCCAGCAGCGGCCCGGCCGAGGCCGCGATGCCCGCCATCGACCCCCAGAGCCCGAAGGCACGCGAGCGGGCCGCCGGCAGTGGATAGGCCTCCTGCAGCAGGGCGAGGGACCCCGGCACGATCAGCGCCGCACCGAGCCCCTCCACCAGCCTGGCCGCCACGAGGAAGCCGGCGCTCGGCGCGAGGGCGCATGCGGCGGAGGCGATGGTGAACACCGCGACCCCGGTGCAGAACACCCGCCGGTTCCCGAGCCGGTCGCCCAGCGCGCCACCGGTCATCAGGAACCCGGCGAAGACCATGGTGTAGCCGTCCGTGATCCACTGGACGCCGGTGAGCGAGGCCGCCAGCTCCCGCCCCACCACGGGCACGGCGACGTTGATGATCGTGACGTCCAGAATGACCATGAAGTACCCGGCGCACACGGCAAGCAGGGGTGCCACGCAGGGCATGCTAGGCGCGCCTGGGAGCCGGGGGCTGCCGGCGCACCACCCCGGCCCGGTCGGGCGGTGAGACACCGCCGGCTGTGTCTGGGGCAGTCTGGGGCCGTCCCGAGTGCGGCCCCCCCTTCGCCATGCGGCGGGCCCGGCGGTCCGACGCACGCTGGGAGCACCGATGCCCTGCGGGCGCTGAACTGGGACAACGAGTCCCTGCGCGGGCTGTCGGAGGCGGCTCGCCTGACCGTGTCCTCGCCGGCGTCTGGAACGAGGTTCCGGAGGGCAGCTACGGCGTCGTTCGGCCGGGTTCGGATGGGACGAATGACTGGCGAGGCCGCAGCTGAGAAGGAACCAGTCAAGCCGGCGTCGCTTTGGTACGGGCGATGAGTACGGTCACGTCGTCGGTCAGGGGTCCTGCGTCGGTCATCATTGTGCGAAGTGCCATGTCGCAGACGCGTTGCGGATCCGCTCCAATGTTTTGCAAGCCTCTTTTGAGGATATCGACTCCAGCGTCGATGTCCCGGTCACGACTTTCAATCAACCCGTCTGAGTAGAGGACAATCATGCTCCCCAGTGGTAGTTCGAGGTCGGTGCTGGGATAAGGGTGCCCCAGTAGGTTCATACCGAGAGGTGGCGCTGTGGCCACTTCGGGAAGTTCGACATGGCCGGACGCGGTGACGAACATCGGTGCCGGGTGGCCGGCGCACGCGATGGTGCAGTGCCGCGAGGCGGGGTCGTAAATGGCATAAAGGCATGTGGCGCCGATGGTACCCCAACTGCACGTTTCCTCGGCGTCAGCCGAAACGTCCTGGTCGTCGGCACCCTCGCCGAGCATGCGAGTGACCTTGTCGGCCTGGAAGAGCAACTGGCCGGGCTCCATGTTGAGGGCTGCGAGGGTGCATATTGTCGCGCGTAGTCTCCCCATGGCCGCGGCGGCCTGGATGCCGTGCCCGGTGACATCACCGACCACCAGCGCGACTCGGTTGTCCACGAGTGAAATGACATCGAACCAGTCCCCGCCGACTCCCACACTGGCGTCCGCCGGTAGATAGCGATACGCCACTTCCAGTGCGGAATGCGGCTCAATACACTGGGGAAGAAGTCGCCGCTGCAAAGTGAAGGCGATCTCGTGCTTTCTGGCGTAGCGTCGCGCATTTTCGATGCTCGTGGCGGCGCGACATGCCAGCTCCTCCACCAGGATTGCGTCTTCCGTCTCGAAGGGAATGGGTTTCCGCCAGCGGAGGAGGGTTGCCACTCCTATGGTGAGGTCACAAGTTCTGAGGGGAATCATCATCGCGCTGTGGACGCCCAGGTCGAGGAGTTCGGAAACGGATACCGGATCGATGGAATACCACGTGGTGTTCTCGTTGAGTTGCCGGAGGACGATGGGGCTCTCTGTGTGCATTGCTTCGAGCTGCGGAGATCCAGGAGACCACGTTACGGCCCCTTCCTCGGACAGGTCCGCCGTGATCAGATCCTGAACTGATCGGGTTACAATTCTCCGCATTGGGACATTGGGCAGGCTCGCATACGTGTTCAGCTGATGAGCTTCACCTGTTGGCTCAAGCATGTCGACCGCAACGAAGTCGGCAACTTGCGGGGTGAGCATGCCGCAGAATTCTGATGCCGTTTGTGTCGCGTCCAAACTTGTCCCTATGCGCTTGATAGAGCGACTCAGCAGGGAGATGCGACCGCGGGATCGCATGGACTCGGAGATGTCGAACATGACGTTCGCAATTCCGAGTATTTCGCCCGCCCTGCCTTCCAGTCGAAAAATAGAACAGGTCCACCAATCGTCATAAATTATTCCCGTGGTTTCGAAACTTCGAAACCGGGCACCAACAATGGGTCTGCCGGTCCGCAACACGTATCGCAGTCCGTTCTCGTACTCGGCGATTCGCTCACTGGGCATAACCTCGCCGAGAGTGCGCCCGACTAGTTGACTGTCGGGGAGGTGCGCCCATTGCTGCGCCGCTGAATTCACGAAAGATATCCGCAAATCTGGCCCATAGACGAAAATACCTATCTTCGAACTCTCGGAGATCGATTCCAGGAGCGCCGCGCCTTCGTCGGCGTGCCGCGCTCCTTCCATATCGGCGACGAAAGCCAGCCACAGGCGTGCGGAATGAGTGGGACCCGGCATCGGATCCAGTCGAAGCCATGTTTGCACGTGCGAGCCATCCTGCTGACGCAGGCTGATCCTGCCTACCGAACCGCCCTGCCCCTGCAATCGGGCCGCAAATCGGGCATGATCCGGTTCCTCGGCGAGCAGGGAAGTGACCGGACTTCCGAGAACCTCCCCCGCGCAGTAGCCGAGCCACTCTTGTGCCTCGGGACTCCACGCGAGCACGGTACCGTCGGCGTCCAGTGCGATGGTGGCGGTACGAGGCCGCCGGGTGAAGTGACGGGGATCAGAGGTTGGTTCCGTGCCCATAGCCATCGCTCCCTGCTTCTCTCGTTTCAGCTTGCTGCACGCCCCGGTACTTCTCCAGCGATAGGAGGAGAGCGGCGCCTCCTCGCGGTCGCCGACGCGGCCGGCGGCCCGAGCGCGCCCGGGTCGCCCGCGTCGAACTCACCAAGCTGCCCGGGAAGGAGACGAGACTCTCGGGGGCCGCCTGCCGACCGACCTGCGCGACCGCGTGTTCCGCGGCGCCGACCGCATGTCGACCGCCGCCATCCTCGAGATCCTGCTCGGACTGGATGACGCGGCCTGGGTCGACCTGCACGACGACGGCCGTCGGCGTAGTAGCCCTTCGGGGTGCCGGCGCCGACCCGGATGCCTCGGGGCCGTATCGGGGTGTTGTCGGGTAGACGTACTGGCTCGGCAGCCTTGACAGGCCCCGTGCGGTGAGGGGTTTACCTGGCCGATGCCCGGGCCCGCCGCGGCCCCCCTCCCCCGAGAAGTGCGCAACATCCGCAACACCACAGGTCAGCGAGGGTGAATCCGTGGCGGAAGACCCCGGCGAAAGCCGCCACGTGTCCGCGGAAGCCGACACCCGCCCGCTGCGCATCGTCGGCTGACCAGCCATCACGCACGGTGCCGCTGCGCGACCGCGCAGCGGCACCTATCCGCGACATGACCGCCATTCGAGGTACCGAAAGAGACCGTCTACCAGTGGCGCAAGAAGCGCATCGGCCCGCCCGGCTTCCGTATCGGCAGGCACCTTCGCCACGACCCCGCTGACGTGAAGGCATACGTCAGCGGTTGCAAGGACTCCGATCGCGACGCCGCCTGACAACAACAACCCCGGCAGACGGCATGACGAGAAGGGAAGTCCACCGCGTGGCCGGGCACATCCAAGACCGCTGGTACAAGACCGAAACCGATACCAACGGCCCCGCGCCTACAGCACCGGCAGGTTCTTCTTCAGCTCGAACGCCGTCACCTCGGAGCGGTACTCCTCCCACTCCTGCCGCTTGTTGCGCAGGAAGAAGTCGAAGACGTGTTCGCCGAGGGTCTCGGCGACGAGGTCGCTGCTCTCCATGAGGGTCAGGGCCTCGCCGAGGTTCTGCGGGAGGGGCTCGATGCCCATCGCGCGGCGTTCGGCGTTGGACAGGGCCCAGACGTCGTCCTCGGCGCCCGGCGGGAGCTCGTAGCCCTCCTCGATGCCCTTCAGGCCGGCGGCGAGCAGGACGGCGTAGGCCAGGTAGGGGTTGGCGCCGGAGTCGATGGAGCGGACCTCCACGCGGGCGGAGCCCGTCTTGCCGGGCTTGTACATGGGCACGCGCACCAGGGCCGAGCGGTTGTTGTGGCCCCAGCAGATGTACGAGGGGGCCTCGCCGCCGGCGCCGGCCGTGCGCTCGGATCCGCCCCAGATGCGCTTGTAGGAGTTGACCCACTGGTTGGTGACCGCGGAGATCTCCGCCGCGTGCTTCAGCAGGCCCGCGATGAAGGAGCGGCCGACCTTGGAGAGCTGGTACTCCGCGCCGGACTCGTAGAACGCGTTGCGGTCGCCCTCGAACAGAGACAGGTGCGTGTGCATGCCCGAGCCGGGGTGCTCCGAGAACGGCTTCGGCATGAAGGTGGCCTGGACGCCCTGCTCCAGCGCGACCTGCTTCATGACCAGGCGGAACGTCATGATGTTGTCCGCCGTGGAGAGCGCGTCGGCGTACCGCAGGTCGATCTCCTGCTGGCCCGGCGCGCCCTCGTGGTGGGAGAACTCCACCGAGATGCCCATCGACTCCAGCATGGTGATCGCCTGGCGGCGGAAGTCCATGCCGATGGCCTGCGGGGTGTGGTCGAAGTAGCCGGAGTTGTCGGCGGGGGTCGGGCGCGAGCCGTCGAGGGGGCGGTCCTTCAGCAGGAAGAACTCGATCTCCGGGTGGGTGTAGAAGGTGAACCCCAGGTCGGAGGTGCGGGCGAGGGCGCGCTTGAGGACGTAGCGCGGGTCGGCGAAGGAGGGGGACCCGTCCGGCATGAGGATGTCGCAGAACATGCGGGCGGTGCCGGGGGCCTCGGCGCGCCACGGGAGGACCTGGAAGGTGGAGGGGTCCGGCTTGGCGATCATGTCGGACTCGTAGACGCGGGCGAAGCCCTCGATGGCGGATCCGTCGAAGCCGATGCCCTCGTCGAAGGCCTGCTCCAACTCGGCGGGGGCCACGGCCACGGACTTCAGGAAGCCCAGCACGTCCGTGAACCACAGGCGTACGAACCGGATGTCGCGCTCCTCCAAGGTCCGGAGCACGAACTCCTGCTGCTTGTCCATCTTCCGCTTCCCCATCCTTGCTGGTCAGGCCGCCTGTCCCCGGTCCCGCAGAAGGCGGTCGGGCATCTGAGCATCCCACCACAGCACCATTTCGTGCGCGTTGCGGACCTTGATCGCCCCAGCGTCCACGGCCTGAACGCCTCTCATACGGCAGCTGTACTGCTCTGTTGCCCATCTTGCCTGCTCGGACCGACATCCGTAACGGCCGGGCGCCTCCCGACGTGAGGGATGCCACGCCCGTTTAATTTGCATCTCAGATGCAAGTTTTCATAGCGTTCTGATCAGTCGAGATGTGAAGAGATCCGACGAGAACCGAGGAGATCCGATGCTGTCCGAGCAGTCCGCAGCCACCGTCCGTGCCACCCTTCCCGCCGTGGGCGCGGCGATCGGCGAGATCACCGACCGCTTCTACGCGCGTCTCTTCGCCGCCCACCCCGAACTGCTGCGGAACCTGTTCAACCGCGGTAACCAGGCCTCCGGCGCCCAGAAGCAGGCCCTCGCGGGCTCCATCGCCGCCTTCGCCGGGCACCTGGTGAAGCACCCGGACGAGCGCCCCGACGTCATGCTGAGCCGGATCGCGCACAAGCACGCCTCCCTGGGCGTGGCCCCCGAGCACTACCCGGTGGTGCACGAGCACCTCTTCGCCGCCATCGCCGAAGTGCTCGGCGAGGCCGTCACGCCCGAGGTCGCCGCCGCCTGGGACGAGGTCTACTGGCTGATGGCCAACGCGCTGATGGCCATCGAGAAGCGGCTGTACGAGGAGAGCGGGACGACGGCCCGGCGGCCGTGGGAGGTCGTGGAGCGCGTGGAGGAGACGGCCGACGTCGTCACCTTCCGGCTGCGGCCCGCCGACGGCGGCCCGGTGCGCGACTTCCGCGCCGGGCAGTACGTCTCCGTCCAGGTCGAGCTGCCCGACGGCGCCCGGCAGATACGGCAGTACAGCCTGTCCGGCGCCCCGGGCGACGGCGTGCGCCAGTTCACCGTCAAGCGCGTGCAGGGCGCGGACTCCGCGCCCGACGGCGAGGTCTCGAACCACCTCCACGCGCGCGTGCGCGTCGGCGACGTCCTGGACCTGTCCGAGCCGTACGGCGACCTCGTCCTGGACGCCGGGGCCGAGACGCCCCTGCTGCTCGCGTCCGCGGGCATCGGCGTGACCCCCATGGTCGCGATGCTGGCCGACCTCGCGGCCCGCGGCCACGGCGCCCCGGTCGCCGTCGTGCACGGCGACCGCTCCCCCGCGGAGCACGCCCTGCGCGCCGACCACGAGTTGTACGCGGGCAAGCTGCCCGAGGCGGCCGTGCACTTCTTCTACGAGCGCGACGCCGAGCCCGGCACCCGCACCGGCCTGGTGGACCTGGCCGACGTCGCCGTGCCGGCCGGCACCCGCGCCTACCTGTGCGGTCCGCTGCCCTTCATGCGCGCGGTGCGCGCCCAGCTGATCGACAAGGGCGTGGCCCCGGCCGACATCCACTACGAGGTGTTCGGCCCGGACCTGTGGCTGGCGCAGCAGGCCGCCTGACCCGCTCCTCCCTGGTCGTGCGCGCCGGCCAACCTGACCACCCCGGTCAGCCCTGGTCGTGCGCGCCGGCCGTCTTCGCCCCCGGTCACCCCCGATCGTGCGCCCCCGCCGTCCTGGTCACCGCGCCGATCAGCGGCTGGAGTCGGTCGACCAGGGCCTGGTAGTCGGCGCTGCGGCCGTCCGACCACTGGGCCAGGCCGACCACCGCGAGCCTGCCGGTCCCGGCGAAGGACTGCACCAGTCCGCTGTCCGCCGGGAGCGACTTCAGGCCGGATCCGGCGGGCGGCAGCAGCACGCCCACCTCGTAGTCGGTGGGATGCGCGCCCAGGGTGGTGACCAGGTGGACGGCGTCGGCCGGGTCCTTCATGCCGAACACGACGATCGTGTACTCATTGTGCGAGGCGTCCCGGTAGAGGGCGCCCACGACGCCCCGGCAGCCCTTGCTCCGGTCGATCAGCGCGGTCAGCTCGGGACCGACCATGCCCGAGCCCGTGCAGTTGGGACCGCCCGACTGCTTGACCTTGGTGAAACCGTCGACGTGTGCCGGGAACGCCTGGTCGGCGGCGACCATCGCGGCCGGCCCCGTGGACGGCGCCGACGGCTTCGCCGGCCGCGGCGAGGGGGCGGCCGACGCGTGCCCCGCCGTCCCGGCCGCCGTCTCGTGCCGGGCGCCGTGGCCCGCGGTCAGCCATAGCGCGATGCCGGCCACGGCGGCCACGGCGGCGGCGACCGCCGACGCCGCCACGATCCCGCGGCGCCGCCGGCGCTGCGCGACGGCCATGCGCTCAGCCGCGCTCGGCTCGTGCATCCCCCCGCTCTTCTCGAACTCTCTGACGAACTCGTCCCACAGTTCGTCACCCGTCCCCTGGTTCGCGTCAGTCACGCGCGCACCCTAACGCCCGCCTGTGGACGGCCGGACGGCGCATGCGCGTCACCAGCCCTGCGGCCCCCGGGAGATGTCCAGCAGGAGCGGGCCCGTGGGCCCGGTGACGATGTCGGCGACGGTGACCGGGTCCAGGGCCGCGTAGAACGCCTCCTGCGCCTGGCGAAGGGCGCCGCGCAGCCGGCAGCCGGACCTCAGGGGGCAGGGCGTCGGACCGTCGCAGTCGACGACGTCGTCCTCCCCCTCGAAGACGCGGACGACCGCGCCGACCGACGCCGTACGGCCCTTCTCGGTCAGGGCGAGGCCGCCGCCCCGGCCGCGGCGGGCGTCGACCAGACCCAGATGCTGGAGTTCGGCGACGACCTTCGCGGCATGCGTGTAGGGCACGTCCATGTCCGCCGCGACCTGCCGGGTCGTGGGCGTGGTGTCGCCGGCGACCGCGAGTCGCATCAGGACGCGCAGTGCCAGGTCGGTGGAGCGCAGCAGCCGCATACCACGAGCGTAGGTAATAAGAATCCAGCATTCAAATTTAGCCCCTTCCCCGTGCCCTCACTGCGGACGGCCCCCACTCCCGCACTACGATCAGCGAGCCCCACTGCTTCTGCCCGCCCCTCCCCCCCCCAGAAGGACAACGCCTCATGGGTTCCGCCAAGAACAGCAGCACCGCGGCGCGCAAGGCGCGCATCGAGGAGATGCGCCGCGCCGAGAGGGCCCGCGAGCGCCGCACCCGGGTGCTCGTCGTCGCCGCGTCGGTGGTGGTCGTCGCCGGTCTCGCCGTCGGCGGCGTGGTCCTCGTGAACGCGCAGTCGGACAAGAAGGACTCCGCGGCGAGCAGTGACGGCAAGGGCTCCGGCGACTCCGGGCACTGGGTCACCGGCAAGGACGGCGTGCGCACGTGGAGCGGCAAGCTGTCCCGGACGCACGTGACGACGAAGGTGTCGTACCCGATGCACCCGCCGGTCGGCGGCAACCACAACCCGGTCTGGCTGGACTGCAACGGCGACGTCTACACCAAGCCGGTGCAGGACGAGAACGCCGTGCACGCGCTGGAGCACGGCGCGGTCTGGGTGACGTACACCGGCAAGGCGAGCAAGGCCGACGTGGCCGCGCTCGCGGCCAAGGTGAAGCAGACGCCGTACTCGCTGATGAGCCCGTACGAGAACCAGGCCGCGCCGCTGATGCTGTCGGCGTGGGGGCACCAGGTGGCCGTGAAGAGCGCGAAGGACCCGGAAGTGAACAAGTTCTTCGCCACGTATGTGCAGGGGCAGCAGACGCCCGAGCCGGGCGCCTCGTGCACCGGCGGAGTCATGAAGTGAGGCGGCGGCACGTCGGGTGGGTCGCGGGCGCCGCGGCGGCGGTCCTCGTCGCGGCCGGGGGCATCACCTACGCGGTCGCCGAGGACACCGGCGGCTCGCACACGGCGACGCCGGGCGCGGAGTCGGCGGACGCCGGGTTCGCGCGGGACATGGCCGTGCATCACCAGCAGGCCGTCGAGATGTCGTACATCATCCGGGATCGGACCGGGAACGAGGACGTGCGGCGGCTCGCCTACGACATCGCGCAGACGCAGTCCAACCAGCGCGGCATGCTGCTGGGTTGGCTGGATCTGTGGGGCCTGCCGAAGGTGTCGGCGAAGCCGCCCATGGCCTGGATGGGCATGGGCGACATGCCCGAGCGCGGGGACGGCTCGCTGATGCCGGGCATGGCGACGAACACGGAGCTGAGGAAGCTCCAGTCGCTGAGCGGCAAGCAGGCGGAGATCTTCTACCTCCAGCTGATGACGGACCATCACAAGGGCGGCATCCACATGGCCGAGGGCTGTGTCGCCAAGTGCACCGTCGGGGTGGAGAAGCGGCTGGCGCAGGGCATGGTGGACGCCCAGCAGTCGGAGTTGCGGGTGATGGACGGGATGCTGAGGGAGCGCGGAGCGAAACCGCGTTCCTGAACAGAGCGGATGCCGTTTCGTTATCCGCCCGTGAGGACCAAAGGCGCAATTCGCCCCAGCTGACGGTTACTTGAGCTTCTCTTGACCATTACGTTCCCCTGGCATGAACGGTTCATCGCAAGAGTGGCCCCCATCGTGTGATCCATTCGCCGGCCGATACCGCCGCGGGCCGGCGTGCGGAGGCGCGAGGCACCTACCACTACGTGCATGCGCATCGCATCGCAGGGGGTTCTATGAGATCCAACCGCGCCAAGGTGCGTGCCGGTGTGAGCATGGCAGCGACGCTGCCCATGATCGCCGGCGCGCTGGCGCTGGGCATACCCGCGGCACACGCTGCGGACAGCCCCGCTCGTAACGTACTCAAGGGCACCAAGCCGCTCTGGGCCACGGCCAAGGCGGACAAGGGCGCGGCCTCGAACAGCGCCCAGGTCAAGGCCCGGGTCTACCTGGCCGGCAAGGACGCGGCGGGGCTCGCCGCCTACGCCAAGGCCGTGTCGGACCCCAGCTCGCCGCTGTACGGCAAGTACCTGAGCGCCAAGAAGGCGCAGGCCCGCTTCGGGGCCACCAAGGCCCAGGTGACGGCCGTCAAGTCCTGGCTCACCTCGGCCGGTCTGAAGGTCACCGAGGTCACCTCGCACTACGTCGCCGTCTCCGGTGACGTGGCCGCCGCCGAGAAGGCGTTCGGCACCCAGCTGCACAACTTCGCCAAGGGCTCGAAGACCTACCGGGCCCCGGCCCAGTCGGCCTCCGTGCCTCAGGGCCTGAAGGGCGCGATCCTGACCGTCACCGGCCTGGATAACGCCCCGCACAAGGCCAACCACGACGACCAGCTCCCGCCGCCGGACGCCGTGTTCAAGAACGCCGGGCCGTTCTCCTCGTACTACGGCTCGAACGTCGCGAGCACGCTGCCGAGCGCGTACGGCCACAAGATCCCGTACGCGGTCAAGGGCTACACCGGCAAGCAGCTGCGCGCCGCCTACGGCGCCGGCTCCTACACCGGCAAGGGCGTCCGGATCGCCATCACCGACGCCTACGCCTCGCCGACCATCGCCTACGACGCCGGCAAGTACGCGGTCAAGCACGGGGACGCCGCCTGGAAGACCAGCCAGCTGCACCAGGTGCTGCCGAAGAACTACACCAAGACCGACGAGTGCGGCGCGGCCGGCTGGTACGGCGAGGAGACCCTCGACGTCGAGGCCGTGCACGCCGTCGCGCCGAAGGCCGACGTCACCTACGTGGGCGCCGCGTCCTGCTATGACGACGACCTGCTCGACTCGCTGAGCAAGATCGTCGACAACCACCTGGCCGACATCGTCTCCAACTCCTGGGGCGACATCGAGGCCAACCAGACGCCGGACCTCGCGGCCGCCTACGACCAGGTCTTCCAGCTGGGCGCGGTGCAGGGCATCGGCTTCTACTTCTCCTCCGGCGACAACGGCGACGAGGTCGCCAACACCGGTACGAAGCAGGTCGACACCCCGGCCAACTCGGCGTGGGTGACCGCGGTCGGCGGCACGTCCCTGGCCGTCGGCAAGGGCGACAAGTACCTGTGGGAGACCGGCTGGGGCACCGAGAAGGCCTCGCTGGCGACCGACGGCAAGAGCTGGACCGGCTTCCCCGGCGCCTTCACCTCGGGCGCGGGCGGCGGCACCAGCAAGACGGTCGCCGAGCCGTACTACCAGAAGGGTGTCGTCCCGGACGCGCTCGCCAAGGCCAACAACGCCTCCGGCAACCGCGTCGTCCCGGACGTCTCGGCCATCGCCGACCCGAACACCGGCTTCCTGGTCGGCCAGACCCAGACCTTCCCGAACGGCTCGCAGCAGTACAGCGAGTACCGCATCGGCGGCACCTCGCTCGCCGCTCCGGTGATCGCGGCGGTCCAGGCCCTGGCCCAGGAGGCGCGCGGCGGCAAGGCGATCGGCTTCGCCAACCCGACGATCTACGCCAAGTACGGCAAGAAGGGCGTCTTCCACGACGTCACGGACAACCCGACCGGTTCCGGTCTCGCGGTCGCCCGTGTGGACTTCGCCAACGGCTACAGCGCCGCGGACGGCCTGCTCTACTCGGTCCGCAGCCTCGGCAAGGACAGCTCCCTGACCGCGGTCAAGGGCTACGACGACGTGACGGGCGTCGGTTCGCCGGCGGCGGGCTACGTCAACTCGTACCGCAAGCACTGACCCAGGGGGTCGGCAGACCCGCTGATCCGTGCACACAGAAGGGGCACCCGGTCACCGGGTGCCCCTTCGCCGTGTGGGGCGTCAGCGGGTGAACGTCCGTGCGGGAGCGGGGACATGGGCGGCCACCACCCGGCCGGCGTGCGCCGCCTCCCGGCGCCGCTCCACCACCCACGCCACGCTCGCCACGCCCAGTCCGAGAAACCGCGAGCGCTGCGCCGCGGAGGGCGGAGGACGTGACTCCGCCCCCCGGCGGCGTCTTGCGGGTCACCGGCGGGCGGGCGCTTGGAGCAGCCCAGGGAACCTCACGAACTGACGGATGCGAGGTCCCGCCCATCCGCCTCGGATGGCGGACCGACGGGGCCGGTTTGGGCGGTCAGGTGGTGTACTCCAGCTCTTTCAGGGCGGCTTGTCGCAGAGTCGGCGTGAGGTCGTCGGGGGCGAGACCTTCCAGGTACGTCACCAGCTCCTGGCGGGCTTGTCGCACCCGTTCGGTGAGGGCGGGCCCGTGGATGTCGCCCGGGAGGATGATGCGGCGGAAGCCGGGGTTGGCGATGACGCCCTCGACGAGCTTCTCGGCGAGCCACACGGGCGTGCGCTCGCGGATGGCGAATGTCAGGTGGACGCTGTGCTCGTCGGCGTCGGCCACGTGCGGGTTGAGGACCCAGCCCCGAGGCAGCAGAAGCGACTGCCCCGCGCGAAGATCGACCTCCATGTCGGGGCCGGCGGCTTCCCAGTCGGGGATGTAGTGGTCCCGCCAGACCCGCCATGACTCGTTGTACTCGCGCATAGGGGCCTCCACCGGCGGCCGCCACAGCTGCCGGCGCTTGACGCCCGCCGTCTGCACGATGACGGCCATCTGCTGGTCCCAGTGGTGCCGCAGACCCTGGTTCCCGGGAGGCGTCAGGAAGGCATGGATGTAGATGCTGTAGCCGGTCTCCGCCTGGATGTTGCGGGACACGCGGGCCATGAACGGGATGACCCGCTGAAGGTTGCCCAGGCGGAGCGTGAACCCCTTCTCGTACAGCTTGCGGAGCTTGGCCGCGTCGGTGCGGCCGTTGGTGATGTAGGCATTCTGGCTGAGGGACGGCCCGGGGGCCTTGACGACGGCGATCTCGCTCGCCGGTACGCAGCCGGTGTCGACGTAGTCGTGGAGCCCCGCAGCCTCACGGCCGCCGACGCCTCGTTCGACGTGGTCCTGCTGCTCGGACCGCTCTACCACCTGGTCGCTCGCGCCGATCGCGACCAGGCGCTCACCGAGGCCTACCGTGTGCTCAAGCCGGGCGGCCTGCTGGCGGCGGCAGGTATCAACCGGTACGCCAGCCTCTTGGAGCACACTGCGTTCGGACACCTCTACAAGGACCCGATGCAGAAGAGCATCGGCCAGATCCTGGCCTCGCAGATCCACGACGGGAAGAAGGCGTTCACCGCGGCCTACTTCCACAGCGGGGAGCAGCTGCGCAACGAGGTGGCCACCGCCGGCTTCGCTGACGCCGAGGTCTTCGGTGTCGAGGGGCCGGCCTGGTCCATGCTCGCGGCGGCCGAACGAAACACCGGCGGCGACTTCCGCGACAGCCCGCTCTTTGAGTCGGCACTGACGGCAGCACGTATGGCCGAGCCGTATCCCGAGCTTCTGGCCGCTAGCTCGCACCTGCTGAGCATCGGGCACCGACCAGGCTGCGGGACGCTTCGCTGAGTTGAACAAAGGGGGCCCGGGGTCGATGACCCCGGGCCCCCTTTGCGTTGCCGGTCTATCGGGACTTGAGGGCGGTGATGAAGGGGGTCCAGGCGGTGGGGGTCAGGAAGAGCACGGGGCCACCGGGGACCTTGGAGTCGCGGACGGGGATGAGGCCCGGGATGTTGTCGGCGACTTCCACGCAGTTGCCTCCGTCGCCGTTGCTGTAGCTCGACTTTCGCCAGAGGGCGGCGCCGGGGAAGTCGCCGGCCACTTCCACGCAATCCCCGCCGTCACCGTTGCTGTAGCTGCTCTTGAACCAGAGAGCGTCACTCAAGTCGATCCGGTTGCTTGACATCTCGATAATCCTCTGCCGCGGCCTTGATCATGGCGAGGGACGTGTCCGGTGACAGCGCGACAGCCCTGAGCCGATCGTATGCCTTGCGGTACTGCTTCACGAGGGCCGGATCGTCGATGGTGTCCCCGCTGTAGGACGCTTCGATGTAGAGCAGCGGCGGCGCGTCCGGGAACGTCATGACCTTGATGGACGCGGCCATCAGAGGATACGGCCCACACGTCCGCGGAACGATCTGCGGAGTGATCCGGTGCCGCTCGGCCAACTCCACGATCCGGTCGAGTTGTTCGGCCGCATCCGGCGGCGGGAGGATCGGGTCCGCGATCAGCGACTCGTGCAGGATCGCCCAGTACTCCGGGGTGGAGTGATCCTTCTCGAAGAGGCGGGCGCGGGCGAGTCGGGCGGTCACCTTTTCCTCGACCCACTCGTCGGAGGCCGCCGGGTGGGCCGAGCGAACCAGCGTTCGTGCGTACGGCGCCGTCTGGAGCAGCCCGGGAAAGGTGATGGGGCACCACTCCTCGATGGACTCCGCGTACTTCTCGGCCTCCAGGACCTTCTCGAAGTAGGCGGCATGCGGCCCCCGCCGCGCCCTCCGCACATCCTCGCAATGCCGCTCGAAGAAACCGTCCGTCCCCAGGACCCGATCCGCATGCCGGGCCAGATCGAGCGGCATCCTCCGCTCGCCGCGTTCGATGTCGCTGAGGTAGGTCTTGCCGTAGAAGCTGCCCTCCAGGAACGCTTCCAGGGACAGGCCCGCCGCCTCCCGCTTCCAGCGCAACTCCTTGCCGTAGAAGGTCGGGACGCTCATCGAGCCGTCGATGTCCTTGCGCCGTGCCACCCGCTCACCGCCGTAACGCACCGTGCCTTTTCCGCTGTTCGCGTCGTGGACGCGAATCCCCTTTCACGGTAGCGACCCTGGCGACACTCTGTGAGGTGTTCGTCACACGCCGCACAGAAGGCTGCCCCCCATGCCCGACCTCCCCTCCCCCACCCCCTACGACGTCACGCTCTGCGTGGAGGAACTCCGTTCGGCCCTCGCCCTGCACGGCATCACGCTCCCGTCGCTCCGGGTGGACCTGCCGAGTTTCGCGGGTAGGTACGCCCGGCCCGCCGGACTCGTCACGCTCGGCAGCTGCAACACGGCCACGGCGCGGGCGCTGGCCGCCATGCTGCGGAAGGCGGCGGAACGGTGACGACAATGCTCGAACTCCGCCTGCTCGCCACGCCGAAGGCGGCGCCTGAGCTGCGTCGCATGCTCCGCGAGCACAGTGACGACGTCCGGCTCTGCGCGACGGAGTTGCTGACGAACATCATCGACCACGTGGGCGAGGGCACGCCGGTGACCGTGCGCGTCGCGGGTACGGCCGCGGCTGACGGCCGTACCCGCATCGAGGTGAGCGACCCCGACCCGCGCGCCCTGCCCGTCCTGCTGCGGGCGGCGGAATCGGCAGAGTCCGGGCGGGGGCTGGCGCTGCTCGACGCCCTGGCCGAGCGGTGGGGCGTGGTGCAGGGGGCAGACGGGAAGACGGTCTGGTGCGAGGTGTGAGGGCACGGCCGACCGCCGGGTAGGCGGTCGCGTCACCGGCGCCGGGGCCGAGGCACGCCGGCGCTCAGTGGTGCAGCGCCCCCGCCCCCTCCGGTACGTGGGCCGTGACGACGCGTCCGGCCGACGGAGTCACCCGGCGCCGGTCGACCGCCCACGCCACGCTCGCCACACCCAGTCCGAGGACCGCCAGCGCCGCGCCGGCCAGGGCGGGGGACGTGGCGCCGAAGCCCGCGGCGAGGGCCAGGCCGCCGATCCAGGCGCCACCGGCGTTGGCCAGGTTGAAGGCCGCCTGGTTGGCGGAGGACGCGAGGGAGGGGCCCGCGGCGGCCTTCTCCATGACCATCATTTGCAGCGGGGAGCCGGTGACGAACGCCGCCATGCCGAGCAGGGCGACCGCAAGCGCCGCGCTCCACTCGGCCCGCATGAGGAGGGGGAACAGCCCGAGGACCAGGCCCAGCGAGGTCAGCCCGCCGAACAGCGTGCCGCGCATCGAGTGGTCCGCCAGACGGCCGCCCAGCAGGTTGCCGGCCGTCGCGCCGACGCCGAAGAGCGCGAGCAGCAGCGTGACGTCGGTCTCTGCGAAACCGGCGGAGCGCGTCAGCATCGGGGTGACGTAGCTGTAGGCCGCGAAGAGCGCGCCGAAGCCGGCGACCGTCGTGCCGAGGGCCAGCCAGACCGGCAGGGACCGCAGGGCCGCCAGTTCGTGGCGCAGGCCCTTCGGGGTCTCCGTACGGCCGCCGTGCCGCGGCACGAGCAGCGCCAGCGACGTGATCGCCGCCAGGCCGATCACGCTCACGCCGAGGAAGGTGGCCCGCCAGCCCAGGTGCTGGCCGACCAGCGTGGCCACCGGCACGCCCGCGATGTTGGCGACCGTCAGGCCGAGGAACATCAGGGACACCGAGCGCGCCTTGCGCTCCGGCGGGACCATGGTCGTCGCGACGACCGCGCCCACGCCGAAGAACGCACCGTGCGGCAGGCCGCTGAGGAAGCGGGCCGCGAGCAGCGCGTCGCCGCCGGGCGCGAACGCGGAGAGCGCGTTGCCCGCGACGAACAGGGCCATGAGGGCGATCAGGACCGTGCGGCGGGACATCCGCGCGGTGACGGCGGCGAGCAGCGGGGCGCCGATGACGACGCCCAGTGCGTACGCGGACACCAGGTGGCCCGCGGCGGGGATCGAGATGTGCAGGTCGTCCGCGACGTCGGGGAGCAGCCCCATCATCGCGAACTCGGTCGTACCAATGCCGAAAGCGCCGACGGCCAGTGCGAGCAGGGCCAGGGGCATGAAGGGCCTGTGCCTTTCGAAGGAGAGCGGAGTTCCGTACGCGTCAATGTTCAGTGACGGAACAAAGTCTCTCAGGCCCGCTATTCCGGTGGGTTACGAGGGCGTGTCCAGCTTCACACGGGCCGCCACCGGCAGATGGTCGCTGCCCGTGCGGGGCAGGGTCCAGCTGCTCACCGGCTCGACGCCCCGGACCAGGATCTGGTCGATCCGCGCCATCGGGAACGACGCCGGCCAGCTGAACCCGAAGCCGCTGCCCGCCGCGCCCTGCGTGGAACGCAGCTGGGAGCTGACGGCGTTGAGGGAGCGGTCGTTCATGGTGCCGTTGAGGTCACCGAGCAGGACGACCCGCCTCAGCGGCTCGTCGGCGATGGCCTCGCCGAGCGCGTCGGCGCTCGTGTCGCGCTGCCGGGCGGTGAACCCGGCCTTCAGCTTCACCCGCACCGAGGGCATGTGGGCGACGTACACCGCGATCGGGCCCTTGGGGGTGGCGACGGTGGCCCGCATCGCCCGCTTCCAGCCCAGCTTGATGTCGACGGCCCGGACGTCGCTCATCGGGTACTTGCTCCACAGGCCGACCGTGCCGACGACCGCGTGGTACCGGTACGTCGAGGCCAGCGCCTTCTCGTAGACGGGCACGGCGGAGCCCGGGACCTCCTCCAGGGCCAGCACGTCGGCGCCGGAGGCGGCCACGTCGCGGGCGGTCGCGGACGGGTCCGGGTTCTCCGCGTTGACGTTGTGCGTGGCGACCATCAGGTCGCCGCCGGCCCCCGACTTGTCGGTGAGCAGCCCGCCGAACAGGTTCAGCCACACGATCACCGGGAGGGCCACCGCGAGGAGCGCGGTCGCCGACCTGCGGAGCAGGGCGAGCGCCAGCAGCACGGGCACGGCCAGGCCCAGCCAGGGCAGGAACGTCTCGGTGAGACTGCCCAGGTTGCCGATCCGGTTGGGCACGTGCGCGTGCAGCGCCATCACCAGGGCGAGCAGCAGGGCCAATGCGGCGAGGACGGCGCCGCGGCGCCAGATGCGCGGGTCGCCGCGCCAGGGGTCGACGATGCGGTGCACCAGGCGCCGAAGCCGGGATTCGCGTCGCTCGGGCCCCGAGCCGCCGTGGTCCGTCTCCGTCATGTACGCCTGCTGCGCCATACCGTCTGCCTCACTGCCTGCCGTGCACACCGTTCGTTTCCCCTGTGTTCTTCCGACCCTAGGGGATGATCGGCCCGTTCCCGCCGTCCCATGACGGCCGTACGGAAGACGAGGACGAACAAGGCGGCGCCGGGGGTTCCGGTTGCCCCGGCGGCGGGGGGTGTCTGTGACGAAACGTGCACATCAGCGCGACGGGACCGTCGAGCTGACGGGCCGTAGGCCGGCCAGCGCGATGTCGACGATCTCCTCGGACAGGCCCTCGTGCAGATCGGCGTCCGGGCGCAGCACGCTGCGTACGAGCATGGCGCCGACGAACATGTCGTTGGCCAGTTCCAGGTCGACGTCCGCGCGCAGTTCGCCGTTGCGCTGCCCGCGGCGCAGCACTTGCAGGCCGAGCCTGCGCCGGGGCGTGACCACCGCCTCGTGGTAGGCGGCCCAGATTTTCGGGCTGCTCTTCATCTGGGCGTACACGTTGTGCAGGATCGCCGAGGTGCGGCTGGCGAGGCCGCGGATGCGCAGGGACTCCAGCAGGGCGACGAGGTCGTCGCGCATGGAGGTGCCGGGGAGTTCGAGGTCGGCGGGTTCGGCGGCGCGCATGGCGTCGACGAACAGCTCCTCCTTGCCGCTCCAGCGGCGGTAGATGGTGGCCTTGCCGACCCCGGCGGTGCGGGCGATGCGCTCGATGGAGAGCTCGGCGAGGGGCACGCCCTCCTCCAGGAGCTGCATCACGCCTTCCAGGATGGCCTGTTCCACGGCCTCGCTGCGGGGCCGGCCCCGTACGGGACCGCCCGGGCACGACCGGTTGTCGGCAAGGCTCACGTCACTCCGTCCTCTCACTGCGCTGCGGGTATTGTTCCGCAGCCGCCTCCTTCCCCCGTGGCCCCCGTGGACCGCATGGACTCGTTTTCGGACGTCAGTCCGTGGCGGCGACCAACTCCGGTTCCTTCTTGCCCTCCTGACCGGCCGGCGGCCTGCCCGGCAGGAACAGGGCGGTGACCACGGCGCCGATCAGCGCGACTCCCGTGCCGCACAGCGCGGTGACGTGCATGGCGTGCAGGAAGGCGTCGTTGGCCGGGTCGACCAGGACCCTGCCCTGCGGGCCGAGCTTCTGGGCGATGCCCAGGGTGGCCTCGATGGACTCGCCGGCCTTGTCGCGCAGGGCCGGCGGCAGCACTCCGAGCCTGCCCTCGATGCCGTTGCGGTACGCGGTGGCGAGCACCGAGCCGAGGACGGCGATGCCGAGCGCGCCGCCGACCTGGCGGAAGGTGTTGCTGAGCGCGGAGGCGGAGCCGGCCTTCTCGCGCGGCAGGGCCTGCATGATGACGACGGAGGTCGGCGTCATGATGTGCGCCATGCCGGTGCCCATCAGGAAGAAGATGACCTCCAGCAGCCAGATCGGCGTGTCGGCCTCGAAGGTGGCGAAGGTGGCGAGGGTTCCGGCGATCACCACCAGACCGGCGGTGGTGGTGGCCTTGTTGCCGAACCGCTCGACCACCAGCCGGGCGCGCGGCGCGAAGATCATCTGCGCGGCGGCCAGCGGCAGCATCAGCAGGCCGGACTGCAGCGGCGAGTACCCGCGCACGCTCTGGGTGTAGAAGACCGAGAAGAAGGTGACGCCCATCAGCGCGAAGAACACCAGCGCGATGGCGGCCATGGCGGCCGAGAAGATCTTGTTCTTGAAGTAGGTGACGTCCAGCGACGGGTGGTCGCTGCGCCGTTCGAAGAGGACGAAGAGGGCGAGGACGACCAGGCCGGCGACGATGGTCGCGAGCACGGTGGCGTCGGTGAAGTCGGCCAGCTGGCCGCCCTTGATGATGCCGTAGACCAGCAGCACCAGGCCGACGACGGACAGGACCACGCCGATGGGGTCCACGCGGCCCGGGTTCGGGTCGCGGGAGTCGGGCACCAGCCACACCATCAGCACGAGCGCGAGGATCACGATCGGCACGTTGATGAGGAAGACCGAGCCCCACCAGAAGTGGTCGAGGAGCGCGCCGCCGGTGATCGGGCCGATGGCGATGGCGAGGCCGACGCCGCCGGCCCAGATGCCGATGGCCTTCGGCTGCTCCTCGCGCTCGAAGACGTTCATCAGCACGGCGAGCGTGGCGGGCATGACGAAGGCGGCACCGAGGGCCATCAGGGCGCGGTAGGCGATCAGCTGGCCCGGGGACCCGGACTCGGCGGCGAGCGCCGAGCCGATGCCGAACACGGCGATGCCGGCGAGCAGCACCTTCTTGCGGCCGAGGCGGTCGCCGATGAGGCCGGCGGTGAACAGCAGGCCGGCGAAGACGAGCGTGTAGGCGTTGATGGCCCACTCGATCTGACTCTGCGTGGCCCCGAGGCCGGTCGGAGCCGGGGTGGAGATCGTCTTGATGGCGACGTTCAGGATCGAGTTGTCGAGCACCACGATCAGCAGGCTCAGCATCAACACGCCCAGAATCGCCCAGCGGCGCCGGTGCACCGCTTCCGGTATCCGGGAGGCAGGGACGGAAGTTGTCATGTGTTCGAGCCTAGGACCATTCCGATACGGAACGGTCTCGTATCTTATTTCTTTGCCAAGGCATTGCCTCCCCCGCGCATGAGCGGGCGCGGAAGGGATCACAGGCGTCCCCCCTGGCCCTGACTGGCACGAGGTGCCACCATGGAGGCGATCCGGGGACGCCGTCAGGGCGCCTCGAGATGACTGAAGGAGCTGTTGCCATGACGCAGCTTTCGGCTGCCCAGAACAAGCCTTCCGACGGCAGCAAGGCGCTGTACGGAGGGAAGGGCACTCGCCGCATCACCGTCCGCGACATCGCCCTCGCCAAGGAGCGGGGCGAGAAGTGGCCCATGCTCACCGCGTACGACGCGATGACCGCGTCCGTCTTCGACGAGGCCGGGATCCCGGTGCTCCTCGTCGGCGACTCCGCGGGCAACTGCCACCTGGGGTACGAGACGACCGTGCCCGTCACCCTCGACGAGATGACCATGCTCTCCGCGGCCGTCGTCCGCGGCACCCAGCGCGCCCTCATCGTCGGCGACCTCCCGTTCGGCTCCTACCAGGAGGGTCCGGTGCAGGCGCTGCGCTCGGCGACCCGGCTGGTGAAGGAGGCCGGGGTCGGCGCGGTCAAGCTGGAGGGCGGCGAGCGCTCGCACGAGCAGATCCGGCTGCTGGTGGAGTCCGGCATCCCGGTCATGGCCCACATCGGGCTCACCCCCCAGTCCGTCAACGCGATGGGCTACCGCGTGCAGGGCCGCGGCGAGGAGGCGGCGGCGCAGTTGCTGCGGGACGCCAAGGCCGTGCAGGACGCGGGGGCGTTCGCGGTCGTGCTGGAGCTGGTCCCCGCGGAGCTGGCGGCCGAGGTGACGCGGGTGCTGCACATCCCGACCGTCGGGATCGGCGCCGGGCCGGAGACGGACGCGCAGGTGCTGGTGTGGACGGACATGATGGGCCTGACCTCCGGGCGGGTGCCGAAGTTCGTCAAGAAGTACGCCGGCCTGCGTGAGGTCATGGGCAACGCGGTGAGGGAGTTCGCCGAGGACGTCGTCGGCGGGACGTTCCCGCAGGAGGAGCACTCCGTCCACTAGACGTCCAGACGTCGCCACCGAGCCACTGCGGCAACACCGGGCAGCCCGCCGATCTTCCCCCGTCGGCGGGCTGCCGCTTTGCGGCGGCCCGCCTGCTGGGAGCCGTCGGTGGCTGTCGGAGGGCTGTCGGTGGCTGTCGGTCGCTTGTCGGTCATTTGTCGGCGGGCCCTGGCACCGTCTTCGCCATGACGCGAATCGATGACAACCCCGCCGGCGAGAGCCACGCCGTGCACGTGCGGGGGCTGGTCAAGCACTACGGCGAGACCAAGGCGCTGGACGGCGTCGACCTGGACGTGCGCGAGGGCACCGTGATGGGTGTGCTCGGGCCGAACGGCGCCGGCAAGACCACCCTCGTGCGCATCCTGTCCACCCTGATCACGCCGGACGCCGGCCGGGCCACCGTGGCCGGCTACGACGTCGTACGGCAGCCCCGGCAGCTGCGCCGGGTGATAGGCCTGACCGGTCAGTACGCCTCGGTGGACGAGAAGCTGCCGGGCTGGGAGAACCTGTACATGATCGGGCGGCTGCTGGACCTCTCCCGCAAGGACGCCCGCGCCCGCGCCGACGAGTTGCTCGAGCGGTTCTCCCTGACGGAGGCGGCCAGGCGGCCGGCCGGCACGTACTCCGGCGGCATGCGGCGGCGGCTCGACCTCGCCGCCTCCATGATCGGACGGCCCGCCGTGCTGTACCTGGACGAGCCGACGACCGGACTCGACCCCCGTACCCGCAACGAGGTGTGGGACGAGGTCAAGGCGATGGTCGGCGACGGCGTCACCGTGCTGCTCACCACCCAGTACATGGAGGAGGCCGAGCAGCTCGCCTCGGAGCTGACCGTCGTGGACCGGGGCAAGGTGATCGCCACCGGCGGGATCGAGGAGCTGAAGGCCCGCGTCGGCGGCCGGACCCTGCGCGTGCGGCCGGTCGACCCGCTGGAGCTGCGCCCGCTCGCCGCGATGCTGGACGAACTGGGCATCACCGGGCTCGCGACCACCACCGTGGACGCCGCGTCCGGGACCCTGCTGGTGCCGGTCCTCAGCGACGAGCAGCTGACGGCCGTGGTCGGCGCGGTCACCGCGCGCGGCATCACTCTCTCCTCCATCTCCACCGAACTGCCCAGCCTTGACGAGGTGTTCCTGTCCCTCACCGGCCACCGTGCCAGTGCTCCCCAGGACCCCGCGCCCACCGACTCCCGCGAGGAGGTCGCCGCATGAGTGCGATCACCGCCCCTTCGTCCGACGTCCGCATCCCGCTGCGCGGGCATCTGCGCCACACCGGCGCGCTCATCCGGCGCAACCTGCTGTGGATCCGCCAGGACCCGGAGTCGATGTTCGACGCGCTGCTGATGCCGGTCGTCTTCACGCTGCTGTTCGTGTACGTCTTCGGCGGCTCGATCGGGTTGGCGCTGGGCGGCGGCCAGAGCCGGTACGTGCAGTACGTGATCCCCGGCATGATCGCGATGATGAGCATGACGCTGTCCCAGGGCGTCGGCACGGGTTTCAGCCAGGACTTCAACAGCGGTGTCATGGACCGGTTCCGGTCGCTGCCGATCGGGCGCGGGTCCGTGCTCTTCGCGAAGATCGCCGTCGAGCTGTGCCGGATGCTGTTCGCCACGACCGTGCTGATGGTCGTCGCCGTACTGGTCGGGTTCCACATCCACCACTGGGCCGGTCTGTTCGCGGCCGTGGGGCTGTCCGCGCTGTTCGCCTCCTCGATCATGTGGGTGTTCCTCACCCTCGGCGTCATGCTGAAGAACGCGCAGTCCGTGCAGGCCATGGGCTTCCTGGTGCTGTTCCCGCTGCAGTTCGGCTCCTCGATCTTCGCGCCGACCAAGTCGATGCCGGGCTGGCTGCGGCACTTCACCGACTACAACCCGCTGTCCACGCTCGCGGACGCGGCCCGGGGCCTGATGGTGGGCGGCCCGGTCGCCCACGACCTGTGGGTGACGGTCGGCTGGTCGGTGGCGATCACGGTGGTCATGGCACCGGTCGCGATCCACAAGTTCCGCACCAAGAGCTGACGTTCAGGTGTCAGACCAGGGCGGTGGCCTCCGCGAGGGAGAGGCCACCGCCCTCGGCGTACGCCGCCTCGTACGCCTGCCCGGCGAGCGTCTCGCGGATCCGGGTCTCGGTCATGTCGTGGCACCGGCGCTCCAGGCCGGAGGCGACATGCCCGGGCGGCAGCAGGGCATCGGCGGCGCCGAGACAGCGGGCGGCGTCGGCGGCGCGCGCACCGGAGCCGAGGCGGGCGAGGGCCATGGCGGCGACGGTGAGGCAGATGGAGTTCAGATGCGGGGTGACGGCCTCGGCGAGGGGGTCGGCCGCGTGCCGAAGCGCCGTGCGGACGCGGCTGAGGGACTCCTCGTGGCGGTCGTCCAGCGCGTCCAGCAGGGCCTCCTGGCAGAGGATCAGGGCGTCGAACACGGCGAAGTGCGCGATCTTGAACTCTTCGCGCAGGATCCGCAGTTGCTCGCGGGCCTCGGCGGTGCGGTCGGTCAGGCCGAGCCAGCCGGCGAGGAACAGCCGGGCGGCCGGCGTCCCGTCGTGGGGGGAGGCGTCCTGGCTCTCGATGACGTCCCGGAGCATCTGCTCGCCGCGCTCCAGGTCGCCGGCCTCCATGAGCACACTGCCGAGGCGGGCGCGCAGGACGGCTCTCTGGGCGCGGGCGCCGAGGCGTTCGGCGTGGTCGATGGCCGCGCGGTAGTCCGCTGCGGCCGCGGTGTAGTCGCCGGTGCGTTCGCGGGCCTCGCCGCGCGCGGACAGGGCCTCGGCGATGCCCCACGCGTCGCCCAGGCGCCGGTATATCTCCAGCGACTCGTCGGCGTCGCGGCCGGCGTCGCCGGCCCAGGCGGTGCGGTTGGCGAGGAGGTTGGCGCGCATCTGCAGGGCGCCGGCCAGCTCCCACTCGAAGCCCGGGGTGTCGCGGCAGGTCCGCACGGCGGCGTCGATGATCGTGCGCAGGCGCTCCGCCCCACCGGTCATCATCACGGCGAAGAACCACACCATGCCGGGCGCACGGCAGGTCTGCGGCAGCCCGGGCTCGTAGACCCGGGCGATGGCGTGCAGCTTGGCCTGCGCCGCGGGCGTCTGCCAGGCGTCCAGCTCGGTGTCCATGCAGGCGAGATGGGCCAGGTGGACGCCGCGCCGGGCCTCGACGAGCAGCTCCCCGGAGTACGGGGGCGGGGCGTCGGTGCAGCGCTGCCACACCGGGGCGGCGCGGCGCAGCGGCTCGCCGAACGGGTCGGGGCCCAGGGCCATGACCTCCCGGCACCAGGTGCGGGCCTCGATGCGCTGGTCGCGCATCTGCCAGAACCAGGCCAGGGACAGCACCAGGCACAGCGCCTCCTGCTCGTCGCGGGCGGCGACGGCGTGCCGCAGGGCGGTGCGCAGGTTCTCGTACTCCAGCTGGAGCCGGTCGATGGCGGTGCGCTGCTCGGGGCCGCGCAGCAACGCGTCGGTGGTGCGGGCGAGTTCGCGGTAGTAGGTGAGGTGGGCGCGCTCGGCGTCGGCGCGGCGGCCGGTCTCGTCGAGCCGTTCGGCGGCGTACTCGGCGACGGTCTCCAGGAGCCGGTAGCGCATGCCGCCCTCGGCCGAGGGCGCGGCCACCACCAGGGACTTGTCGACCAGGGAGCCGAGGACGTCCAGGGCGACGGGTCCGCACACGGCCTCGGCGGCGGCGAGGTCGCAGCCGCCCGCGAAGACCGACAGCCGTGCGAGGACGTCCCGTTCGGGCGCGTCCAGCAGGTCCCAGGACCAGTCCACGACGGCCCGCAGGGTCTGCTGGCGGGGCAGCACGGTACGGCTCCCTGAGGTCAGCAGCCGGAACCGGTCGTCGAGCCGGTCGGCTATCTGACGTGGGGTCAGCATCCGCAGCCGGGCCGCCGCCAGCTCGATCGCGAGGGGCAGGCCGTCGAGCCGCCGGCAGATCTCGGCGCAGGCCTCGGGGTCGTCGTCCAGCCGGAATCCGGGCCGGGCGGCCGCGCCCCGGTCGGCGAGCAGCCGGAGCGCGACGGGCTGCGGCAGCGGCTCCACCGGGCGCACCAGCTCCCCCGGCACGCCGAGCGGCTCGCGGCTGGTGGCGAGGACGGTCACGCCGGGGCAGCGGGCCAGCAGCCGCTCGGCCAGCCGGGCGGCGGCCTCCACGACGTGCTCGCAGTTGTCGAGCACGATCAGCATCCGGCGCCGGGCGCAGTGCTCCACCAGCCGGCCCGTGGGGTCGTGCCCGTCGACGACCGCGCGGATGCTCTCGGCGCCGGCGCCGTGCAGCACGGTCTCGCGGGCGCCGATCGCGGTGAGCACGGCCTGCGGCACGGCGGCCGGGTCGTCCACCGGTGCCAGCTCGGCCAGCCACACGCCGTCGGAGGCGGTGTGCCGTACCGCCTCGGCGGCCTCCTGGGACAGCCGGGTCTTCCCGGCGCCGCCGGGCCCGAGCAGGGTGACGAGGCGGGCGGTGGCGAGGTCCGCGCCGATCGCCGCGATGTCGGCCTCCCGGCCGACGAAGGAGGTGAGCCGGGCCGGCAGGTTGCCCAGGGCCGGCCCGGACGGCGGCTCCGGGGCCTCGGCGGCCAGCAACTCGGCGTGCACGGAGCGCAGTTCGGCGCCGGGGTCGGAGCCGAGCCGGTCCGCGAGCAGCCGTCGTACCTCCTCGTAGGCGGCGAGGGCCTGGGCCGGGCGGCCGGCGTCGCGCAGGGCGCGCAGCCGCAGCGCCTGCATCGGCTCGTCCAGCGGGTGGGCGTCGCACAGGGCGGTCAGCTCGGGCAGGGACTGCTCGGCGTGGCCGAGGGCGAGGGCGGCGGTGTGCCGGGCGCGCAGGGCGTCCAGCCGGCGGGTCTCCCAGCGGGCGGCCTCGGCGGTGTGGTCGGGCAGGTCGGCGAGGGCGGGGCCGTGCCACAGCGCGAGGGCGTCGTCGAGGACGCCGGCGGCCTTGGCCGGGTCGCCGTCGGCGAGCGCGCGCAGGCCGTCGGCCGTCAGCCTCTCGAACCGGGTGAGGTCGACGTCGTCGGGTGCGGCCGTGAGCCGGTACCCGCCGTCGGCGGAGGCGACGGCGTCCGCGCCGAGGGCCCGCCGCAGCCGTCCGACGAGCGCCTGGAGCGCCCCGCCGGCGTCGGCGGGCGGGTCGGCGCCCCAGACCTCGTCCACGAGCACGCCGACGGGCACGGTCCGCCCGGCCCGCAGCGCGAGCACGCCGAGCAGGGCGCGCAGCCGCGCCCCGCCGACCGGGACGGGGGTGCCGTCGGGGCGGAGTGCCTGAGTGGGACCGAGGAGGCGATAGCGCACGGGGTCCATTGTCTCCGGAGCGGTCAGCGGCGGTCACCGGGTTGCGGCGGCGTGGCGTCGGGGACGTCGGGGACCTCGAGGGTGACGAGGACGCCGACGGCACGCCGGACGCGCTGCGGGCCGTGGCCCCGGCCGGGTTCCTCCCCGCCGAACCACTTCGGGCAGGCGTCGACCGGCTCCAGGGTGTACGCCCCCGGCACCGCTTCCATCCGGTACGGGGAGGGCAGGACGACCAGGCCGGGTGACCCCCGGTCCGGTTCCCTGGCGCGCTCGTGCCGCTCGCGCAGGTGCGGGTCGGTGCGGACCAGGTACTCCTGCCGCACCAGGTCGATGGCGCCGACCCGGCCCGCGGTCTCCTCGTCCGGACCGCCGTGGTTCTCCACCCAGGCCTCGGCGCCGTAGGCCGATTCCTCCCGGATGCCCTCGCCGCCGTAGGCCACCAGCCGCCAGGACACCGCGTCGCCCACCGCGAACCGCCTGCCGCAGCACTCCATCTGCCAGTCCTCGTAGAACACCCTCATCCGTGGCATTCCCCTACCTTCCAGGAACCGGACGGCGACCGCGAGACGTTTTCCCCGTATCCTCTCGGATCTTCCCGGAGTACCTCGCCGCCCAGGAGCCCGCTCATGACCACTGCCACCACCCGCCACGGCGACCGGCGGGTCAGCCCCGTGTTCCTCGGGATCGCGGCCGTGACGGCGGTGGCGGGCTGGGCCGTCTGGTCCGGGTCTGCCGCGCGGCCGGGGATCGCGGTGTTCCTGTTCGTGACGGCGGCCTGGATCGTCTCCCTGTGCCTGCACGAGTACGCGCACGCGCGCACGGCCCTGCACAGCGGCGACATCACGGTCGGCGCGAAGGGCTACCTCACGCTGAACCCGCTGAAGTACACGCACGCGCTGCTCAGCATCGTGCTCCCGGTGGTGTTCCTGATCATGGGCGGGATCGGGCTGCCGGGCGGCGCGGTGTTCATCGAGCGGGGCCGGATCCGGGGCCGCTGGCGGCACAGCGTGATCTCGGCGGCGGGCCCGCTGACGAACGCACTGTTCGCCGCGGTGTGCACCGCGCCGTTCTGGCTGCACGCGCTGGACGGCGTGCCGGCCTCGTTCCAGTACGCGCTGGCGTTCCTCGCGCTGCTCCAGGTGACGGCGGCGATCCTGAACCTGCTGCCGGTGCCGGGCCTGGACGGCTACGGCGTCATCGAGCCGTGGCTGTCGCACCGGGTGAAGCGCCAGGTGGCGCCGTTCGCGCCGTTCGGCCTGCTGCTGGTGTTCGCGCTGCTGTGGCAGCCGTCCGTCAACCAGTGGTTCTTCCAGTTGGTCCACGACATCCTGGACGGCCTGGGCATCGGCTACGACGAGCAGGCGTGCGGTGCGGCGCTGTACCGGTTCTGGCAGGGCACCCCGCTGGGCTGCCGGGTCAGCCCGTGACGGACCTGCCCTGCCCGGCGGCGCGGGCGCGCCTGACGTAGAACCAGGTCATGTTGGACGACAGGCCCGCGAGCAGCACCCAGACGATCCCCAGCCAGCTGCCCCGGGCGAAGGAGACCACGGCCGCGGCGACGGCGAGCACGCAGACGACGAGCGGGTAGAGGGCGATGCGGGGCATGACGGACGGCTCCTGTCGGGGACACTGCTCGGAACTGCTTCGCCGACCAGTGTCCCCCATGGGGTCATACGTCCGTGACGCGGAGCCCGGCGTGTGCCTTGTAGCGGCGGTTGACGGAGATCAGGTTCGCGACCAGCGACTCGACCTGGTGCGCGTTGCGCAGCCGCCCGGCGAAGATCCCGCGCATCCCGGGGATGCGCGCGGCCAGCGCCTGCACGATCTCCACGTCGGCCCGCTCCTCGCCCAGCACCATCACATCGGTGTCGATCTGCTCGACCTGCGGGTCCTGGAGCAGCACGGCCGACAGGTGATGGAAGGCGGCGGTGACCCGGGAGTCCGGCAGCAGCGCGGCGGCCTGCTCGGCGGCGCTGCCCTCCTCGGGCCTGAGCGCGTAGGCGCCCTTCTTGTCGAAGCCGAGCGGGTTGACGCAGTCCACGACGAGCTTGCCGGCCAGTTCGTCGCGCAGGGACTTCAGCGTGTCGCCGTGGCCCTCCCACGGTACGGCGACGATCACGATGTCGCTGCGGCGGGCGGTCTCGGCGTTGTCGGCGCCCTCGACGCCGTGGCCGAGTTCCCCGGCGGCGGCCTGTGCGCGCTCGGTGGACCGGGAACCGATGATCACCTTCTGGCCGGCCCTGGCGAGCCGGTAGGCGAGGCCCTTGCCCTGCGGCCCGGTGCCGCCGAGCACGCCGACGACGTACCCGGAGACGTCGGGCAGGTCCCAGGGGTCCTTGGCGGGGGCCTTCTGTGCGCTGTCGGTAGAGGTCATGGTGCGACTCTACGTCCGTGTGGCGGACGGCACCGGCTCGGATCGGCCGCTGCACGGGCCCCCGGCGGGACGTGATCGCCTCGTGGGCGCCCGCCGGTCCCCGGGGGCGGGCCGCGGCCGTCCCCAGGTCGGGCGAATCCGCGGTGAACTCCGCGCCACGCGGGTGCGGTTGCGGCGGAATACGGGCGCGTCGACGCCGCACGGGGCGCGTTGCCGCGCGAAGCGCGCGCCCGTACCGGGGGCCGGCCGCCACCGTCCCCAAGTCGGGCGAATCCGCGGTGAACTCCGCGTCGCGCCGCGGCGGTTGCGGCAGGATGCGGGCGCATGGACGCCGTACGGGTCGCGTTGCTGCGGGAAGTGCTCGCCGGGACGGAGTGGCTGGGGGCCACCCGGAGATTCGCGGGGGCGCTGCGCTCCTCGGTGGTCGCGCACGGGGGCGGGTTGCTGCTGGTGGGCACGCCCGAGTACGAGCCGTGGCACCTGGCCGCGCACCTGGTGGACGAGGCCGCGTGGTCGGGGACGCCCGAGCTGGCGCCGACGCTGGTGCGGCACCACGCGCGGCCCTCCGACCCCGCGCACCTGGCCGTCGGTCCCGGACGGATCACGGCGGCGCGGCGCGGGGAGACCCTGCTGGTCGTGGCGCCCGAGGAGCCCGCGCCGCTGCTGGAGCGCGTGCACTGGGCCCGGCGCAGCGGGGTCACGGTGCTGGCCATGGGGCAGGGCGGGGGCGAGCTGGCAGCCATGGCGCACGACGTGCTGGCCGTGCCGGACGAGGCGGAGCTGGACCTGGACACGGTGCAGCACCTGGTCAGCGCGGCGGCCGGGGAGAATGCGGGCGCCACGAGGGTCCGGCGCGGCTTCCGCGACCGGCTGGCCCGGCTGGTGGAGACCCTGACGGCACCGCCGCCGCCCGCCTGGTGACGCCGCCGCCGGGCGGGCGGAAAACCAGTTGCCCGGTGATCCCGGTCGGCCGACCATCCCTGAGGTGACCCGCGCCCTCCTGCCCGACCTCTCCCCCTGGAAGGCCTCCGCGGACTTCCGCCGGCTCTGGAAATCCGGGCTGATCAGCAACTTCGGCAGCTTCCTGACCCTGGTCGCGCTCCCGGTCCAGCTGAAGGACCTCACCGGCTCGGCGGCGGCCGTGGGCGCGATCGGCGCCGTGGAACTGCTGCCGCTGATCGTGTGCGGCCTCTACGGCGGCGCCCTCGCCGACGCGCTCGACAAGCGGAAGCTGATCGTGTGGACGGAGGCCGGCCAGGGCCTGCTCAGCGCCGCCCTGCTGCTCAACGCCCTGCTCCCGCGCCCCGCGGTGTGGCCGCTGTACGCGGTTGCCGCCCTGTCCTCCGCGCTGGGCTCGGTGCAGCGCCCGGCCCTGGACTCCCTGTGGCCCCGGATCGTCGCCCACGACGACATGCCGGCCGCGGCCTCGCTGAACTCGCTGCGCTGGACCGTCGGCGGCGTCGCCGGCCCGGCGGTGGCGGGCGTGGTGGTGGCCTACGCCGGACTCGGCTGGGCGTACGGCGCCGATCTGCTGACGTTCGCCGTCTCGGTGGCGTACATGGTGCGGATCGCCCCCTCCCCGGCCTCGCACGAGGCGTCGAAGCCCTCCCTGGGCGCCGTCCTGGAAGGCGCCCGGTACGCCTGGAGCCGCAAGGAGTTGCTCGGCACCTACGCGGTGGACCTCGCGGCGATGACCCTGGCCATGCCGCTCGCCGTGCTGCCGTTCCTCGCCGACGCGCTGCACGCCGACTGGTCGCTGGGCCTGATGTACGCCGCCTTTCCGGCCGGGGCCCTGCTGGTGAGCCTGACCAGCGGCTGGGCTTCGCGCGTGCACCGGCACGGACTGATGGTGGTGCTCTCGGCGGCCGGGTGGGGCCTGGCCGTCGCGGCGGCCGGGGTCTGCCCGAACGTGTGGCTGGTGCTGCTGTTCCTCACCGTCGGCGGCGGCTTCGACATGGTCAGCGGCGTCTTCCGGGCCGCCATGTGGAATCAGACGATCCCCGACGAGCTGCGCGGCCGGCTCGCCGGGATCGAACTGCTCTCCTACTCGGTGGGGCCGCAGCTGGGCCAGGTCCGGGCGGGCGGTTTCGCCGCGTGGGCCGGGGTCCGGGCCTCGGTCTGGTCCGGCGGGCTGGGCTGCGCGGGCGCGATGGCCCTGCTCGCCCTGTGCCTGCCGGGGCTCATGACGTACGACGCCCGGACCAACGAGCACGCGGTGCGGATGCGCGAGCGGCGCGCGGCCGCCGTGCCCACAAAGGTGTGATCACTCCTCGTCGGCGCGCTCGCCCGCCGGCGCGTCGTGCCAGCGCGGGTCGTTCTCCCACTGGAGGTTGCGCTCGGCGGCGGTCTCCATCGCCCGCTGGGCCTCCTGCGGGGAGGCGTACGGCCCGAAGCGGTCCTTGCCCGGGCAGTCCGGGCCCTCCTCGACCTTCTTGTGCTCCAGGCAGTAGTACCACTCGCCCGGCTTGCCGGCGGTGCGCTTCTTGAACAGGGGCATGACCAGCTCCTCTCGCCACCGACATGTTCCCCCATGACCGCTGGATAGACTCGCTTTCATGTCTGGCCAGTCGCTGCTCGTACCAGGGGAGCTGTCCCCCACCCGTTCGGTCCCCGGAAACATCCGCCGCCCCGAGTACGTCGGCAAGCCCGCGCCGACGCCGTACACCGGGCCGGAGGTGCAGACCCCGGAGACCATCGAGGCGATGCGGATCGCCGGCCGCATCGCGGCGCGGGCGATGGAGGAGGCCGCGAAGATCATCGCGCCCGGCGTCACCACGGACCAGCTGGACAAGGTCGCCCACGAGTACATGTGCGACCACGGCGCCTACCCCTCCACGCTCGGCTACCGCGGCTTCCCGAAGTCGCTGTGCACCTCGGTCAACGAGGTCATCTGCCACGGCATCCCGGACTCGACGGTCCTCAGGGACGGCGACATCGTCAACCTGGACGTGACGGCCTACATCGGCGGGGTGCACGGCGACAACAACGCCACCTACCTGGTCGGGGACGTGGACGAGGAGTCGCGGCTGCTGGTGGAGCGGACCCGGGAGGCCCTCGACCGGGCGATCAAGGCCGTCAGGCCCGGCCGGCAGATCAACGTCATCGGGCGGGTCATCGAGTCGTACGCCAAACGCTTCGGCTACGGCGTCGTGCGGGACTTCACCGGGCACGGCATCAGCACGTCGTTCCACTCGGGGCTGATCATCCCGCACTACGACAGCCCGCACGCGACGACGGTCATGCAGCCGGGCATGACCTTCACCATCGAGCCGATGCTGACGCTCGGCACCCACGAGTACGACATGTGGGACGACGGCTGGACGGTCGTGACCAAGGACCGCAAGCGGACCGCGCAGTTCGAGCACACACTGGTGGTCACGGACAGCGGCGCGGAGATCCTGACCCTGCCCTGACGCCGTGCCCGGCCTCGGCCCGCTCCCCTGTGAGAGCGGGCCTTTCTCATGCCCGAGCCCGCCCGGAGGAGCGGGCCCGCCTCACGACCCGAGCCCGCCCGCGTTGCCCCGGGTGCGTTACCGACAGCATGTCGGTAAACTTGCCGACAGCCTGTCGGCAAACTGGGGAGTGCCCATGGAGTCCTTCTCCGCCCTCATCCGCGGCGCGTCCCGCCACCAGCACACGGCGGCCGGGACCTCGACGTTCCTGAGCGACCTGCTCGGCGGCCGGCTGGGCGTGGCCGCGTACGCCCGCTACACCGAGCAGCTCTGGTTCGTCTACGAGGCGCTGGAGAGCGCGGCCGGCCGGCTGGCCGCGGATCCGGTGGCCGGCCCGTTCATCCGGCCGGAGCTGCTGCGGCTGCCCGCGCTGGAGCGGGACCTGGCACACCTGCGCGGGCCGGACTGGCGGGCGGGCCTGAGCGCCCTGCCCGCGACCCGGGCGTACGCGGACCGGGTGCGCGCGTGCGCCGCGCACTGGCCGGGCGGCTATGTCGCCCATCACTACACCCGCTACCTCGGTGATCTCTCCGGCGGCCAGGTCATCCGCGACCGGGCGGAGCGGACGTGGGGCTTCGCGAGGAAGGGCGACGGGGTGCGGTTCTACGTCTTCGAGGAGATCTCCAGCCCGTCCGCGTTCAAGCGGACCTACCGCGAGCTGCTGGACGGCCTGCGGGCGGACGACCTGGAGCGGCAGCGGGTCGTGGCCGAGTGCAAGCGCGCCTTCGCCCTGAACACGGCGGTCTTCCGGGCTCTGGGCGAGGAGTTCCCACTGACCGCCTGAGGGATGCGCGGCCCGGGCATGCCGGCCCACAGCCGAACATTGCGGAAATACGATTGCGTATCATCAATGTTCGAGACTGAATGAGCATTATGAGGACAAAGCCGTCCACCACCGAGGTGACGCGCGTGTGGGCTCCGGTATCACACCGGCCGGGCTGGCTGGCGATCCCGTTGCTGATGGTCATCGCCATCCCGGCCGGCGACGTGTTCCTGCCGCCGGACATCCACCTCGCCCACATCCTGGTCGTGGCGACCGCGCTGACCGCCATGGGCTACGGCCCCAGACCCACGGCGCTGATCGGTGCGCTCTCGGTCCTCGCGCTGATCGCCGCCGGGGCGGAGCGGAACACCCTGACCACCGAGAGCGTGCTGGTCGAACTCGTCTCGCTCACGGTGCTCTGCGCCCTGCTCGTCGTCTTCACCCACCTGCGGGACCGGCACGGGCGGGAACTGCTCAGGGCGCGCACCGTCTCCGACACCGCGCAGCGCGTCGTCATGCGTCCGCTCCCGACGCGCACCGGGCCGCTGACCCTGGCCGGCGAGTACCACAGCGCCGAGGCCGACGCCTACATCGGCGGCGACCTCTACGCCGCAGCCCGCACCTGCGGCTCCACCCGGCTGGTCATCGGGGACGTCCGCGGCAAGGGTCTGGCCTCGATCAGCGACACGGCCATCGCGCTGGGCGCCTTCCGCGCCGCCGTGCACCGCTGCATCCCGCTGCCGGAGCTGGTGGCCTACGTCGAGGACACCGTCGGCTGGGGCCTGGCCGAGTTCTCGGAGGCCGCCGATCCGGACGCCGGGGAGCGCTTCGTGACCGCCGTGCTGCTCGACATCCCGGACGACCAGGCGGTGGCGCACGTGATCAGCTGCGGCCACCCGCCCCCCCTGCTGCTGTCCCGCACGACCGGCGCCGTCACCCCGCTGCACGTCGCCGAACCCGCCCCGCCGCTGGGCCTGGGCGCCATGTCGGACACCCCGTACACCGTGACGACCTTCCCCTTCGAGGAGGGGGACAGGATTCTGCTCTACACCGACGGCGTCACCGAGACCCGCGACGCCGACGGCACCTTCTACCCGCTCGCCGAGCGGGTGACGAAGTGGTCCGACCAGGCACCCCGCTGCCTCCTGCAGAAGGTCGTCGCCGATCTGCGCGCCTACGCCGGCGGGCTGCTCCACGACGACGTGGCCATGTTGGTCGTACAGCGCGACCAGGTGCTCGTCCCCGACTGAGCGGTGCCGGGCGGCCCGGCCCCGCCGCGGGTCACAGCAGATCCTCGATCGTGATCGGTATCCGCCTGACCCGGCGGCCGGTCGCGTGGTGCACGGCGTTCGCGATCGCGGCCGCGGCGCCGACCTGACCGATCTCTCCGACGCCCTTCACGCCCAGCGGATTGACCACGTCGTCCTCGACCTCGACCAGTTCGACGTCGACGTCCGGGGCATCCGCGTTGGCGGGGACCAGATACTCGCCCAGGCTCGCACTCGCCCAGCGCCCGGTGCGCGGATCCATGTGGTTGGCCTCCAGCAGCGCCTGGCCGAGGCCCCAGAGCATGCCGCCCATCAGCTGACTGCGCGCCGTCTTCGGATTGAGCACCCGCCCGGGAGCGAAGGCACCGGTCATGCGGCGGACCCGGACCAGCCCGAGCTCGCGGTCCACGGCGACCTCGGCGAACTGCGCCCCGAAGGTCATCATCGCGTACTCCGCGCCCGCGCCCGGCGGGGTCCACGCGCCGGACGCCTCGGCATCGGACTCGACGTGGCGCCGCAGCAGATCGGCGTAGGAGTCGACGGCGGTCCCGGCGCTCATCAGCCCGTCCCGCACGGCCACGTCCATCGGGTCGGCGCCGTGCAGCGGCGAGTTCGCGTCGGCGACGGCGCGGCGGACCAGCTGGTTGCGCAGGGCGGTCGCCGCGCTGTGCACGGCGGCGCTGATCATGCCCGCCCCCGCGGAGCCCACCGCGGCCGCGATGCTGGGCAGGTCCGTGTCGCCGTCCTCGAACCGGCAGCGATGCACCGGCAGGCCGAGGGCGTCGGCGGCGACCTGGGCCATGACCGTGGCGACGCCCGTGCCGAAGTCGGGGGTGGCGGCCTGCACGACAGCCGTGCCGTCGGCGTACACGCGGGCCCGCGCGCGCTGCGGGCCGGCGGGCGCGGCGACCGGATAGCCGGCGCCGGCCACGCCCGTCCCGATCAGCCAGTCGCCCTCGCGGCGCAGGCCCGGCCGGGGATCGCGGCCCGCCCAGCCGAAGCGCGCGGCACCCCGCTCGTAGCACTCCCTGAGGCCGCTGCTGGACCAGGGCAGGCCGGACGCGGCGCTCACGTCCGCGTGGTTGCGCAGGCGCAACTCGATCGGGTCCATGCCGAGTTCGCCGGCCAGTTCGTCCATGGCGCACTCGATCGCGAGCATGCCGGTCGCCTCGCCGGGCGCCCGCATGAACGTGGGGGTCATCATGTCGGCCCGGAAGATCCGGTAGACCCCCTCGAAGTTCGGGCAGGCGTAGATCGCCGACGAGACACCGATCGAAGGTTCGGCCCAGTCGTCGAAGTGCGAGGTCGGCGACAGCTTGTGGTGCCTGATCGCGGTGAGCCGGCCGTCCCGGCGCGCGCCGACGGCGATGGTCTGCTCCTGCTCCTCGCGGTGCCCGACCGACGTGAACATCTGCTCCCGGGTCAGCACCAGCTTCACCGGCCTGCCGACCTCGCGGGCGGCCAGCGCGGCCAGCGCGGCATGGTCGTGGACCATGGCCTTGGACCCGAAGCTGCCGCCCACGTAGTGACTGACGACACGGATCCTCGACAGGGGGATTGCGAGCAGCCGGGCGACGGTGATCTGGGTGGCGTCGACCCCCTGCGTGGAGTCGTACAGCACCAGTTCGTCGCCGTCCCACGCGGCGACGGTGCCGGACGGCTCCAGCGGGTTGTGGTGGTTCGCGGCGTACGTGAAGGTGGCCTCCACCCGTACATCCGCCTCGGCGAGGCCCGCTTCCACGTCCCCGCGTTCGATCCGGCCGGGCAGCCACCCGCCGAAGATGCGATCGGGCACGTACGCCCGGTCCCGGCCCTCTTCGAGGGAGGTGAGCGGGGGTGTCTCCGCGTAGTGGACGCGCAGGACGCTCGCCGCGTGCTGCGCCCGCTCCCAGGTGTCGGCGACGACGACCGCGATGTGCTGGCCCGCGTAGTGGATCACGTCGTCCTGCAGGGGGAAGAACGTCTGCCCGGGCGCCGCGGTACCGGCCAGCGAGGGGATCAGCGGCGGCTGCTCCGCGATCCCCGGCAGGTTCTGGTGGGTGAGCACGGCGAGCACGCCGTCCTCCGCCTCGGCGGTGCTCGTGTCGATCCCGGTGATACGGCCGCTCGCGATGCGGGACCCGACCAGGCAGGCGTAGGCCGTGCCGGGCACGGGTGTCTCCGCGCAGTAGCGGGCGCAGCCGGTGACCTTGGAGCGTCCGTCGACACGGTCGAGTGGCTGTCCGATGGCCGTAGCGGTCGTCATGCCGGGCTCCCGGTGCCGTCGCCGGTGAGGGTCTGCAGGGCGCGCACGACGGCGCGCCGGGTGAGTTCCACCTTGAAGGCGTTCATGGGGGTCGGCCGGGCCGCGGCCAGTTCCGCCCGGGCCGCCTGGTCGAAGTTCTCCGGGATCGCCCGGGCCCCGATCAGGAAGTCCTCGGCACGCCGGGCCCGCCAGGGCTTGGTGGCGACTCCGCCGAGCGCCACGCGGACGTCCGCGATCGTGCCGTCCACCAGGGAGAGCGCGGCGGCCACCGAGGTGAGCGCGAACTCGTAGCTCTCGCGGTCGCGCACCTTCAGATACAGCGAGTGGCGCGCCAGGGGCATCGCCGGCACCTCGATGGCGGTGATCAGCTCCCCGTGCTCCATCGGGTGCTCGCGGTGCGGGGAGTCGCCGGGGAGCAGGAAGAAGTCGTCGAACGCGTAGGCCCGCTCGCCCTGGGGGCCCAGGGTGTGCACCCGCGCGTCCACGGCCATCAGCGCCACGGCGACGTCCGAGGGGTGCGCGGCGATGCAGTGCTCGCTGGCGCCGAGGACGGCGTGGCCGCGGCTGAACCCCTCGCGGGCCGAGCAGCCGGTGCCCGGATCGCGCTTGTTGCACGGCGAGCGCGCGTCCCGGTAGTACGAACACCGCACCCGTTGCAGCAGGTTGCCGCCCATCGACGCCATGTGACGCAACTGCGCCGAGGCGCCCAGTTCCAGGGCCTGGCAGATCAGCGGGAAGCGCTCGCGCACCAGGGGCGATGCGGCGACCTCGCTCATCCGGGCGAGAGCCCCGATGCGCAGGCCTCCCTCCGGGGTCGGCTCGACGCCCGCCAGCGGGAGGTGGTTGATGTCCACGAGCCGTCGCGGATGCAGGACGTTCTGGCGGAGCAGATCGATCTCGGTGGTGCCGCCGGCGAGGAAGTCGCTGGTGGGATCGGCGCTGACGGCGGCGACGGCGGTCGCGGTGTCGGCGGCCCGGGAGTAGCTGATCGGCTGCACGGCGGGACTCCTAGGGTGCGTCGCGGACGGCGCGGATCGCGGCCCGTATGTGGGGGTAGGCGGCGCAGCGGCAGATGTTGCCGCTCATCCACTCCTTGATCTCCGCGTCGTCGCCGGCGTGGCCCTCCGCGAGCAGCGCCACGGCCGACATGATCTGGCCGGGGGTGCAGTAGCCGCACTGGAAGGCGTCCTCGGCGATGAACGCCCGCTGCATGGGGTGCAGTTCGCCGCCCTCCGCGAGCCCCTCGATCGTGGTCACCTCGCGCCCCTCGCAGCTCACGGCGAGCGTCAGGCAGGACAGCACGCGGGTGCCGTCCACCCAGACGGTGCAGGCGCCGCAGGTTCCCTGGTCGCAGCCCTTCTTGGCGCCGGTCAGGGAGAGGTGCTCGCGCAGGGCGTCGAGCAGGCTGACGCGCGGTTCGATCTCCACGGAGTGCTCGACGCCGTTGACCGACAGGGTGACCCTGACCGGGCCCGGGCCTCGTTCCTCGAGGGTTCGCCCACGTTCGGTCAGGGCGGGACCGCGTACGGACATGAGTCACCTCCACAGAAGGACTCTTTCATCCTCATACCGGCCCATATGCGGCGCAACCATACGCTGACGGCCCCGCCTCCCCGGCGACGGCGGCCCACTACGCCCACCACCACACCGACCAGTACGGCGGTGAGCACGGCGGATGGGGCCGCCACGGTGGCCGGAACGCCGATTACGGAGGGCACGGCGATCACGGCCACGCCCGGTACGCCGACTACGGCCACGGCGGTCATCGCGGCTACGGCGGATACGGCGGGCCATGGCGGCTACGGCCACGGCGGTCACGGCGGCGGAGGTCATGGGGGCGGCGGCGACGGTGGGGGAGGTCACGGCCGGTGGTTCCGTCGGCAGGGGCCGGTCGCCGGGCCGGGCCCTTCGGCATGCCCGGGACGGCCGGTCAGCGCTCCAGGAACACGCGGCCGCCGACCTCCACCCAGCCGTGCGGCTGCGGCGCGGTGAGGATCTGCGAGCCCCGGCCCTGGGTGATGTTGAGGGCGCGGCCCAGCCGGTCGGTCAGCAGCAGCGCCGCCGCGCCCGTGGCCTCGTCCTCCTCGGTGCCGTCGTCTCCGTCGGCGAAGGCGCGGGCGCGGATCCGGCCCGCGGCCTCGTCCTCCCAGGCCCAGGCGTAGATCCTCTCCCGGGCTTCGCCCGGGGGGACCCCCGTCCCGCTTCGCTCGCCCGGCGCCGGCACGTCGAGCGCGTCGACCTCGGCGGCGGCGGCGTACTGGCGCGGGGTGCACGGCGGGGCCCACTCCGCACGGGCCTCGATCCAGCTGAACTCGCCGTCCAGCCGGGCCCCGACGACCCCGGCGGGCGTGACCAGTTCGGGCACGTCGAGCAGCCAGGCCGTGCCGACGCAGGGGCGGGCGGCGAAGGGCAGACGCCGGGTGGGCGTGTAGAGGTCGATCACGCCGCGCTCGGGGTCGTCCACGAACACGGTCTCGCTGAAACCGAGTTTCGCGGCCAGCGCCTGCCGGTCGCCCTGCTCGGGCAGCACCGAGCCGTCGCGGACCACCCCGAGTTCGTTGCCGTAGCCGCCGTCCGGTCCGCAGAAGACGCGGAGTACGTCGTAGTCAGTCACGGGGGAATTGAAACACCGCGGCCGCGGCGAGCGCGTCCCAGGCGGGGGCGCCGCCGGTCAGGGGCCAGGTGCGCACGCCCGACGGTTCGTACGGCAGCTCGGCGAGGATGTCGCCGTCGCCGACGGTCTCTGCCTCCCGGCGCCACAGCTCCTCCTCCCGCAGCCGGGTGAGCACCACGCACCGCGGGGTGCCGCCCTCGGCCAGGGCGGCCACCGCGCGGTCGTGGCCGTCGAGGATCAGCCAGCCGTCGAGGGAGGGCACCCACCACAGCAGGACGGGCGCGAGCGCGCCCTCGCGGGCGTGCTTGCGGTAGGCCTTCACCCGGGCGGCGTCGGGCGCGGAGAGCCGCCGCAGGGGCAGGACGCCGTGCCAGCCGCCGCCGCAGTACAGCTCCAGCAGTCCGCCGGGCCAGTCGCGCACGAGGTCGCAGGTCCAGACGGGCAGGGCGAAGGCGGTGCGCACCGACAGCTCCCAGCGGCCGTCGTACAGCGGCGACCCGTCCGCCCGCTCCAGCCAACGGGCGTACTGGTGGACCCAGTTGACCGCGGACCGCATGCGTGCCGACTCGATGGGCGGCAGCGGCGAGCGGTAGCCGTCGAGGCGGTGCAGGTGCAGATCGTGGCAGCAGCCGTCGCCGGAGAGCGCGCCGAGCAGGAGGGGGCGCCCGTCCTGCCGGACCAGGCGCCGCCGCCCGTCGGTGGCCTCGAAGCGCAGGCCCGGCGGGCCGGGGCGGCCCACCACGTCCAGCACCAGCCGATTCGGCCCCAGCGACTCCCTGCGCGCGTCCCCCATGCCGGTCATCCTCTCAGGGGCCGTCGTGGGACACGGGAGGGCGCACGAGGTCACGGTGTGGGCGCTGTCGCCGGTCCCGGTACTCGCGCCGTGCCCCGCCCCGGTAGGGTTCGCCTCCGGAAAGGGGAAGGTGAAGGAGCCCGATGACCAGGGAACGCAGCCCTCGACGGCTTCGCCGACGTGACCGGAACGCTCTGATAGCAGCCACTCTGACCGTTTTGTCGATGACGGCGAGCGGATGCGTGGTGGTGCACGGCGAGCGCGAGGTGCTCCCCTCCGCCACGCGGGCCGAGGCCGCCAAGGCCCTGGCCGCGTTCACCGACGCGTACAACAAGGCCGACAAGGCCTACGACCGTTCCCTGGACGCGCCCTACGTCACCGGCGCCCTCGCCGACATCGACTCCGCCCGACTGAAGGCGGGTCACGCCAACAGCCCCTCGGGCAACGCGAACCACACCCCGCTGAAGCTGACGGACGCGAAGTTCACGATTCCCGAGAAGGCCGGCTGGCCGCGCTGGTTCCTCGCCGACGCCCGGGGCAACAAGGGCGGCAACTTCCGCTGGCTGCTGGTGTTCACCCGCAACGACCTCGACCAGCGCTGGCGGGTGGCGTATCTGACGCTGGTCGCACCCGGCGCCGTACCGCAGTTCAAGACGGACAAGGACGGCTGGGCCGAGGCGGTGCCGGCCGACTCCGCGCAACTCGCCGTCGCGCCCCGTGAGTTGAGCCACACGTACACGGCTTACCTGAACAGCGGCGGGAAGACGTTCGCCGACGGCCCGAACACCAGCGGTCTGCGCGCCTACCGCAAGGGGCGGGTGAAGCAGCCGGGCCTGGTCCGGCAGTACATCGACGAGCCGCTGACCCGCGGCGACTACGCGCCGCTCGCGCTGCGCACGGCGGACGGCGGCGCGCTGGTGTTCTTCACCACGCACCACTACGAGAAGCAGACCGCCGCCGCGGGCACCTCCGTGCCGGTCCCGAACAAGGACGTACGGGCCCTGACCACGGGCGAGATCAAGCAGTCGCTGACCCTGGAGTCGGTGGCCGACGAGGTCGCGCTGGACCCGACGGCGAGCGGGACGGTGTCGGTCCTGGGCCGCGTCCAGGGGCTGACGGCGGCGAAGGGCGAGTAGGGCGCCGGGCGGCTCAGTTGTGGCGGCTCAGTTGTGCAGGGGCCAGGCGGCGCCCGGGTGTCCGGCCTCCTCGCCCGCGTACCGGGCACAGGCGTCGGTGAGCGCCTCCAGCAGGCTCAGCGGGTCGGGCAGGGCGTGCTCCGGGCCACGCACCCACCGCACCTGCTGGTCGTCGCCCGGCAGCCGGGCCGGCGGCACGAGGACGTACGACCCGCGGCAGTGCCAGCGCAGCCCGGGGTGCTCGTCCATGGTCTCGGGGTGGCAGTCCAGCTCGCACGGCCACCACTCGTCCTCGTCCTCGGGGTGGCCGCGGGTGAGGGTGAAGAACAGCATGCGGCCGTCGTCGCTCTCCGCGACCGGGCCGACGTCGACGCCGGCGCCGAGCAGCCGGTCCAGCGCCTCCCGCCCGGCCTCCAGGGGCACGTCCAGGACGTCGTGGACCATGCCGGTCGCGGTGATGAAGTTGGCCTGCGGCTGGTGCCGGGCCCACCGCTCGATCTGGGCGCGGTCGGTGGTGGACTGGGTCTGCCAGGCGAACGACACCGGGTGCCGGGCCGGGGTGGGACAGCCGACGCGGTCGCAGGAGCAGCGGTAGTCGGGCGCGGGGTGCGCGGCGGGGGCGAGCGGCAGGCCCGCCTCGGCGGCGGCGAGCAGCAGGGCCTCACGGCCGCCGGTGCCGGCGGCCTCCTTCGGGCGGCGTCCACGCAGCCACTGGGAGAGTCTGCCCTGCCGGCCGCTCCGGCCGCCGAACGTCGCGCTCATCTATCGCCTCGCCTCGCTGGTGTGCGGACAGCATGCCTTATCGTCCCATCTTCCTGCGCTTCGGGGGGTCTGGGGGGCGCACGGGCTGCCGGGGCGGCGTCCGCGCGGCGGACGGACAGCGCTGCGGCTCCCTCCCCCGTCAGGCAGGCGGCTCCGCCGGTGGCCACGGGTCGCCCCAGGTGGCGTCGCGGGCGGCCTTGTAGAGCGGGCCGTGGCGTTTGGTGACCGTGGTGCGGCTCAGCTGCTCGTCGGGCTCGCACAGGTCGAGCAGGACCTGGCCCTTGCGGATCTGGGGGCGCCGGACGATGCGGGCGGGGGCCGGCTCGGCGGGCAGCCGGGTGGCGGCGACGTACGAGAACTTCTCGTCCTCGTAGGCCAGCGAGCCGCCCTTGACCTGGCGGTGCAGGGACGAGCGGCCGACCCGCGCGGAGAAGTGGCACCAGTCCGTGCCGGGCACGATCGGGCAGGCGGCGCTGTGCGGGCAGGGCGCGGCGATCCGGAACCCGGCGCGGATCAGCCGGTCGCGGGCCTCGATGACGCGGGCGTACCCGGCGGGGGTGCCCGCCTCCACGATGACGACGGCCCGCGCGGCGTCGGCGGCGGCGTCGACCAGCCCGGCGCGGTCGGCCTCGGTGAGCTCGTTCAGCACGTACGACACCGTGACCAGGTCGGCGGGGTCCAGGGTGAGCGCCGAGCCGATCCGGGCGCGCTGCCAGCGGGCGCCGGCGAGGGCCGGGTTGGCCGCCGCCATCTCCCGGCCGAGGGCGAGCGCCGGCTCGGCCCAGTCCAGCACGGTGACGCCGCGCTCGCCGGGCCAGGTCGCGGTGACGGCCCAGGCCGCGGCGCCGGTGCCGCCGCCGACGTCGACATGGGTGCCCGGCGTCCAGTCGGGCACGGTCTCCGCGAACGCCGCCAGCGCCGCGCGCACCGCCTCGAAGGTGGCCGGCATCCGGTAGGCGGCGTAGGCGGCCACGTCGGCGCGGTCGCGCAGGATCGGCGCGTGCGTGGGCGTCTCGCCGCGGTAGGTGGCGATCAGCCGTTCGACGGCGCCGGCGGCCTGGGTCGGCGGAAGTCCGGCGAGGACGTCGTCGAGGGCGGCGCGCAGCTGCTCCGCGGGGCGTGCGGGGTCGTTCACCCGGTGATTCTACGGTGCTGCTCAGACCACGGCCCTCGCCAGATGCGTGGCCAGCGCCGCCCGGGGCCCGCTGTCGGGCGGCCGGCGCCGTGGGTGCACGGTGTTGGCCAGCAGCACCAGGAAGGTGTCCGTCGCCGGGTCCAGGACCAGGGACGTTCCGGTGAAGCCGGTGTGGCCGGCCGCGCCCCGGCCCGCCAGCGCGCCCATGAACCACGGCTGGTCCACGGCGAAGCCCAACCCCGGCGGGGTGAGCAGCAGCTCCACGAAGTCGGGGCCGAGGATGCGCGCGGGGCCGTAGGAGCCGCCCGCGAGCAGGGTCCGGCAGAAGACCGCGAGGTCGTGCGCGGTGGAGAACAGGCCCGCGTGCCCGGCCACCCCGCCGAGCGCCCAGGCGTTCTCGTCGTGGACGACGCCCCGCAGCATCCCCCGGTCCGCCTTGGCCCACGGCCGCCGCTGGTCCTCGGTGGCCGCCGCGCCCGGGCAGGGCCCGAAGGCGGTGGTGGTCATGCCGAGCGGCCGGGTGATGCCGTCCCGCACGAGCACGTCGAGGGTGCGGCCGGTGACGCGCTCCAGCACGAGCTGCAACAGGATCATGTTCAGGTCCGAGTACCGGTACTCGCCCGGCGCGCTCGAGGGCGCCTCCGCGCGCAGCATCGCCATCCGGGCGGTGTCGTCCGGGCAGTCGTACAGCGGGAGTTCCGGGCGCAGGCCCGAGGTGTGGGTGAGCAGCTGCCGCACCGTGATGCCGTGCCGGGCGGCGCCGCGGAACTCGGGCAGGTAGTCGCCGACCCGGGCGTCCATGCCGAGGGTGCGGCGCTCGATCTGCTGCACGGCGGCGACGGCGGTGAACAGCTTGGTGAGGGACGCCAGGTCGAAGGGGGTGGTGAGGGCGGCCGGGACCTGGGCGGCGGGCGGCAGCTCGACGCCGGCGTCGGTCTGGGGGTCGTAGCGGGAGTAGCGCACGGCCCAGCCCGCGGCCTCGGCCACGGCGATCACGGGGCCGCGGCCGGCCAGCACGACGGCGCCGGCCGCCCAGGGGCGGTCTCCGGCGGTGAGGGCGTGCACCTCGCCGACCAGGTGCGCGAGTGCGGCGGGGTCGAGCCCGGCCCGTTCCGGTGTGTCGGCGCGCAGCCTCGGTGCGCTCAGTTGTCGTCTCCCTCCGACCCAGTGCGGGCGTACCCCCGCGCGTTCCAGGGACGGCACATTCCCACGAAGCAGGCCGCGGCGACCAGTGCTCCCGACAGCTGGACCACCGCCATGGGTACGGCGGTGTGCTCACCGGCGACGCCGACGAGGGGGGAGGCGACCGCGCCGATGAGGAAGGAGGCGGTGCCGAGCAGCGCGGACGCGGAGCCGGCGGCGTGGCGGGTGCGCAGCAGGGCGAGGGACTGGGCGTTGGGCAGGGTGATGCCCATGGCGGACATGAGGACGAAGAGCGCGGCGGCGACGGGCGCGAGCCCGACCGTGCCGAAGGCGCCGGTGGACATGAGCAGCAGGGCGGTCGCTGCGAGCACGATCACCGCGAGGCCGGTGGCGAGCACGTGGTCCAGGCCGACCCGGCCGACCAGCACCTTGCCGTTGACCTGCCCGGCGACGACCAGGCCGACGGAGTTGAGGCCGAACAGCAGGCTGAAGGTCTGCGGGGAGGCGCCGTAGATCTCCTGGATCACGAACGGGGAGGCGCTGATGTAGGCGAACAGCGCGGCGAAGGCGAAGCCGCCGGCGAGCATGTAGCCGGTGAACGGCAGGTCGGCGAGCAGGACGCGCATCGAGCGCAGGGCCTGCCCCACTCCCCCGGCGTGCCTGACGCCCTCTCGGCCTCGCTCGGGCGGGGGGACCCTCCTGGCGGGCGGCAGTGTCTCGGGCAGCCGCAGCCAGACCAGCGCGCCGAGCAGCGCGCCGACCGCGGTGCACACCACGAACACGCCCCGCCAGTCCGTCACCCGCAGGATCTGCCCGCCGATCAGCGGGGCGACGACCGGCGCGACCCCGGAGATCAGCATCAGGGTGGAGAAGAAGCGGGCCATGGCCACGCCGTCGTAGAGGTCGCGTACGACGGCCCGCGCGATGACGATGCCCGCCGCACCGGCGAGGCCCTGCGCCAGCCGGAACGCGACCAGGGTCTCGACGTCCGGGGCGAGGGCGCACAGGGCGGTGGCGACGAGGTACACGGCGAGGCCGGTGAGCAGCGGGCGGCGGCGGCCCCAGCGGTCGCTCATCGGGCCCACGACCAGCTGCCCGAGCGCCATGCCGGCCAGGCAGGCGGTGAGGGTGAGCTGGACGGTCGCGGCGGGCGCGTGCAGGGACCGGGTGACCTCCGGCAGGGACGGGAGGTACATGTCCATGGCGAGCGGGGGTGTCGCGGTGAGGCCGCCGAGGACGAGGGTGACGAGCGGACCGGTGCGGCGGCCGGCGGCGGTCGAGGGAGGTGCGGCGGTGGAGGCGCTCTCCGCTTCCGGTGCCGGTGTCGCCGCATGCTCGGGCATGTGTCCCTCCCTCTGTGAACCAACCGGACCTTATGCTCTCAGTTCGTACACACTGCCGAGGCACACATGAACGAGGGCGGGTCGATGGCGCAGCAGACCGTGCGGTGGGGAATCCTGGCGACGGGCGGGATCGCGGCGGCGTTCGCGGCGGATCTGGTGGATCTGCCGGACGCGGAGATCGTGGCGGTGGCGTCACGCAGCCGGGAGTCGGCGGAGGCGTTCGCCGAGCGCTTCGGGGTCGCGCGGGCCTACGGCGACTGGGCGTCCCTCGCGGCGGACGAGGACATCGATGTCGTGTACGTCGCCACGCCGCACGTGGCGCACCGGTCGGCGGCCGGGCTCTGCCTGGAGTCCGGGCGCAACGTGCTGTGCGAGAAGCCGTTCACGCTGAACCTGCGGGAGGCGGAGGAGCTCGTCACGCTGGCGCGGGAGCACGACCGCTTCCTGATGGAGGCGATGTGGATGTACTGCAGTCCGCTGATGCGCCGGCTGAAGGCGCTCGTGGACGACGGCGCGATCGGCGACGTGCGCACCGTGCAGGCCGACTTCGGGCTGGCGGGCCCCTTCCCGCCGGCGCACCGGCTGCGCGACCCGGCGCTGGGCGGCGGGGCGCTGCTGGACCTCGGGGTGTACCCGGTGTCGTTCGCGCAGCTGCTGCTGGGCGAGCCGGACGGGGTGACGGCGAGCGCGGTGCTCTCGCAGGAGGGTGTCGACCTGCAGACCGGTGCGCTGCTGACCTGGGACAACGGCGCGCTCGCCGCGCTGCACTGCTCGATCGTGGGCGGTACGGGGGTCACCGCGTCGGTGACCGGCTCCCGAGGCCGGATCGACCTGCCGTCGGGCTTCTTCCAGCCCGACCGGTTCGTGCTGCACCGGGAGGGCCGTGACGCCGAGGAGTTCACCGCCGACCCGGCCGACGGGCCGCGCACCAGCCTGCGGCACGAGGCGAAGGAGGTCATGCGGGCGCTGCGCGCGGGCGAGAAGGAGTCCCCGCTGGTACCCCTGGAGGGCACGCTGGCCGTGCTGCGCACCCTGGACTCGGTGCGCGACCGCATCGGCGTGCGCTACCCCGGAGAGCCGGCCCCGGCGACAGCCTGACGCCCGCCTGCGCGTCCCGGC
>NZ_JBLEBI010000219.1:0-10180 GCF_047340315.1 Streptomyces sp. AF1A | reverse complement strand
CCCGACCGGAGAGAGCAGGGCCGCGGGCAAAGGGACGAGCGCGGCGGCCGCCGGGGGCAGCAGGAACGCCCCCGCGAGCAGCACGGGATGGAACGTGCCGCCGAAGCGGCGGCGCACGACGTGCTCGCAGGCCGCGTACAGCGCGGCGAGCAGGATCAGCGCCGACCAGGGGGTGCGGGTCGTCTGCAGCGGCAGGACGCACAGCACCGCCGGCACCGCGACGCAGGCCACGTAGCCGCGTGCTCTCGCCGGTACCGCCTCCATCGCCCCTCCCCCGACCGTGCCCGTCGAGGCTCGGAGCCTAGGGCGGGAATCGGGGGCCCGGGGGTGACGACCTGAGGATTAGCACGTTCGGGTGACGAACGGTGCTCAGTTCTCCTGGGCGGTGGCCGTCACGTCGTGCTCGGGCACGGACTGCCCGGAGCGGATCAGCTCGATCCGCCCCATGACCTTGGCCCGCAGGTCGGTGGGCACGTCGTCATGCCCGCAGCACCGCTTGACCAGCTTCTTCACGGCCTGCTCCAGGCCGTACTTCTCCAGGCACGGCGAGCACTCCTCGAAGTGGTGCCGGAACTTGTCGCGATCGACGTCCGGCATCTCGCTGTCGAGGAACTCGTACAGGTGGTCGAGGACCTCACTGCAGTCAGTCTCGTGCGGCTCTCCGCAGCTCATGAGCCCGAGCCTTTCGCTTCGTTCGACTCTCCGGCGCCGGCCGGGACCAGTCCGCGCTCGCGGGCGTAGTCCTCCAGCATGCCGCGCAGTTGACGGCGGCCCCGGTGCAGCCGGGACATCACCGTACCGATGGGTGTCCCCATGATGTCCGCGATCTCCTTGTACGCAAAGCCCTCGACGTCCGCGAGATAGACGGCGATGCGGAATTCCTCGGGGATCGCCTGCAGCGCTTCCTTCACGTCCGAGTCGGGCAGGTGGTCGAGCGCCTGCGACTCGGCGGAGCGCAGACCCGTCGACATGTGCGACTCGGCACGGGCGAGCTGCCAGTCCTCGATCTCCTCCGCGGCGGAGCGCTGCGGCTCGCGCTGCTTCTTGCGGTAGGAGTTGATGAAGGTGTTGGTGAGGATCCGGTACAGCCACGCCTTGAGGTTGGTGCCCTCGCGGAACTGGTGGAAGGACCCGTACGCCTTGGCGTAGGTCTCCTGCACCAGGTCCTCGGCGTCGGCCGGGTTGCGCGTCATGCGCAGCGCCGCCGAGTACATCTGGTCGAGAAACTCGAGCGCGTCCCGCTCGAAGCGCGCGCTGCGCTCCGCGGTGGACTCGGAGCCCGTCTCCACGCCCATGTCCGCACTCACGCCCTGGCCCTCGGGCTGCTCCGCCTGGCCGTTGTCGGTCCCTGCGTCGGTACCGGTGACCGGACCCACCTCCTCAAGATCCCGGGCGGGACCGAGACCGGTCCCACTCGAATCGGAGGATAGAACACGACCCGTGCCTGCCGCTCCTCGAACAGGTGCGCCCTTGGCCGCGTGCAGCACCGTCCAGTCCAGGTCGGTACGGCTGCTCCGACTCGGATCGGACGCTCCCGGGCCCAGCCCGTCCACGGGGTGGTGGCGGCTGGCGGGCGGGCAGATGGTCGAACCCATGCGGCGGCTTCCTCTCCCATGACGTCCGTGCCGAGGCCTCAGCACTTCTGATCGCCACAACAGTCGCCCGCCGCCCGGCATTCCCGGGTCACCCCAGTGACGCGACCCACTCCCGCACACCCTCGGTGACGATCCGCAGCGCCCGCTCCTGCGTGATCTCCGCCCGCTTGGGAACGGCGAACCCATGATCGCCGTACGGCACTTCGATCAGCCGGTGGTCCCCGTCGGGGAACTCCTCCGGCTTGCCGAACGGGTCGTTCCCGCCCTGTACGACGAGGGTCGGCACCCCGGCGCCCAGCAGCTCCGCGGCGCGGGACTTCTCCGGCCTGCCCGGCGGGTGCAGCGGGAAGCTGAGCGCGAGCACGGCGTGGGCGCCGAGCTCGGTCGCCGTCCGGCAGGCGACGCGTGCGCCGGCGCTGCGGCCGCCGGAGATCACCGGGTGCCCGGGCCCGGTGAGGGCGGGCCACACGCCCCGCCAGCCGGCGTCCAGGGTCTTCGGCGCCGGGGCGACCTTCTTCCCGGCCACCCGCCAGGGCTGCTCCACCAGGGCGACGCTCACGCCGTGCCCGGGCAGCACCCCGGCGAGCGCCTGGAGGTCCCGCGCCTCGATGCCGCCGCCGGCACCATGGCCGACGGCCAGGACCAGCCGCGCCCGCTTCGCCCGGTGCCAGGTGATGCGGGCGGTTCCGGCACCGGTCTCGACGGTCTCGCTGGTCACTTCTGTCATGCGGGTCACACCGGTCACATCCGTCACGTCAGAAGAGTGTGCCCTCTTCCGGCGCCGCCAGCTCCTTCAGCAGCTCCGGGCCGTTGTTGCGGACGTTGCTGACGGCCGTGGAGACCGGGTAGGCGCGCATCAGGCCGGCCGGCGGCGGGGCCAGCAGCGCGCGCAGGTCGTCCGGGTCGGTGCGGGACGGGTCCAGCCAGGCGTCCCAGCGGTCCGGGGTGAGCATCAGGGGCATGCGCGGATGGATCTCGGCGAGGGAGTGCGGGCCCTGGGCGGGGGCGACGGCCAGCGGCATGGTCTCCGCCTCGGTGGTGATCACCGAGCAGGTGGCCCACCAGGCCTGCGGATGGTCGTCGGGCAGGGTCCGGTCGCGCCAGAACTCGTACAACCCGGCCATCGCGAACACCGAGCCGTCGGCGGGCAGCACGAAGTACGGCTGCTTGCGCGGCCGCTTCTTCTTTCCCTCGACCTCCAGGTCCCGCTCCTGCCTGCCGGTGACCCACTCGTAGTAGCCGTCGGCGGGGATGATGCAGCGCCGGGCGGCGAAGGCACGCCGGTAGGCGGGCTTCTCGTGCACGGTCTCCGCGCGCGCGTTGATCATCCTGGCGCCGCCCTCGGGCGTCTTGGCCCAGGAGGGCACCAGGCCCCACTTCAGCCGGCGCAGCTGGCGAACCGGGCGCGGGGAGTCCGCGTCTTTCACAGGGCGGTCGAGGACGGCGTAGACCTCCTTGGTCGGGGCCACGTTGTAGTCCGGCTCCAGGGACTCCTCGGGCTCCCACTTCTCGATCTCGAATACCCCTACGAGATCCTCGGGCCTACGACTGGATGCATACCGTCCGCACATACGTGCCACACTGCCAGATTCCGCAGGGAGAAGGAGCCACCTCACGCCATGGACAGCCTCGCCGCCACCGCGCTGCCCGACGTCTGGGACCGGCTCACCGGCACCCAGCCCGATCCCGACCTGTGGGTGGTGCTCGCCACCGCGGCCGCCGCGCTGGCCGTCGTCGTCCCGCACACCGTGTGGCGCATGGCCCGCAACGCGATCACCATCGCGCACGAGGGCGGCCACGGCCTGATCGCCCTGCTCACCGGCCGGCAGCTCACCGGCATCCGCCTGCACTCCGACACCAGCGGCCTCACGGTGAGCCGCGGCAAGCCGTACGGCCTGGGCATGATCCTCACCGCGGCCGCCGGCTACACGGCGCCCTCGCTGCTGGGCCTGGGCGGTGCCGCGCTGCTGGCCGCCGGGCGGATCACGCTGCTGCTGTGGGCGTCGACGGCGCTGCTGGTGGCGATGCTGGTGATGATCCGCAACGCGTACGGCGTCCTGACGGTGGTGCTGGCCGGGGGCGCCTTCCTGCTGGTGTCCTGGCTGGCGGGACCGCAGGTGCAGGCCGCGTTCGCGTACGCGGTGGTGTGGTTCCTGCTGATCGGGGGCGTCCGGCCGCCGTTCGAACTGCAGGCCAAGCGGGCGCGGGGCGGCGCCGGTGACTCGGACGCGGACCAGCTGTCCCGGCTGACGCACGTGCCGGCGGGCCTGTGGCTGTTCCTGTTCCACGCGGTGTCCCTGTGCTCGCTGATCGGCGCAGGGCGCTGGCTGCTGGAAGGTTGAGGGAGCACCACCCTTATAAAGTGGCCCCATGGCCCCGAACACCGCATCCTCCGCCCTCTGGCCCGCCCCGCACGCGAGCGGAGCCGTCGATGCCACGGTCCATGTGCCGGGGTCCAAGTCGGTCACCAACCGCGCCCTCGTCCTCGCCGCCCTCGCCTCCGAGCCCGGCTGGCTGCGCCGCCCGCTGCGCTCCCGCGACACCCTGCTGATGGCGGGCGCGCTGCGCGCGATGGGCGTGGAGATCGAGGAAGGGGTCGGCCCGGACGGCACCGGGGAGGCCTGGCGGGTGCTGCCGACCGGCCTGCACGGCCCGGCCACGGTGGACGTCGGCAACGCCGGCACGGTGATGCGGTTCCTGCCCCCGGTGGCCGCGCTGGCCGACGGCCCGATCCGGTTCGACGGCGACCCGCGGTCGTACGAGCGTCCCCTGAACGGCGTGATCGACGCGCTGCGCCGGCTCGGCGCCCGGATCGACGACGACGGCCGGGGCGCGCTGCCGCTGACCGTGCACGGCGGCGGGGCGCTGGACGGCGGCCCGGTGTCGATCGACGCGTCCTCGTCCTCCCAGTTCGTCTCGGCCCTCCTGCTCTCCGGGCCGCGCTTCAACCAGGGCGTCGAGGTCCGACACACTGGCGCCTCGCTGCCCTCGATGCCGCACATCCGGATGACGGTGGACATGCTGCGCGCGGTCGGCGCCCAGGTGGACACCCCGGAGTCGGGCGGCGAGCCGAACGTGTGGCGGGTGACGCCGGGCGCGCTGCTCGGCCGGGACCTGACGGTCGAGCCGGACCTGTCCAACGCGCAGCCGTTCCTGGCAGCCGCCCTGGTCACGGGCGGCAAGGTGCTGATCCCGGACTGGCCGGAGCGCACCACCCAGCCGGGTGACCGGCTGCGCGAGATCTTCACCGAGATGGGCGGTTCCTGCGAACTGACCGAGTACGGGCTGGAGTTCACCGGAACGGGCGCCGTGCACGGCGTCGACGTCGACCTGAGCGAGGTGGGCGAGCTGACCCCGGGCATCGCCGCGGTCGCCGCGCTCGCCGACTCGCCGTCGACCCTGCGGGGCGTGGCCCATCTGCGGCTGCACGAGACCGACCGGCTGGCCGCGCTCACCAAGGAGATCAACGAGCTCGGCGGCGACGTCACGGAGACGGCCGACGGCCTGCACATCCGCCCGCGCCGGCTGCACGGCGGCGTCTTCCACACCTACGAGGACCACCGCATGGCGACCGCCGGCGCGATCATCGGCCTGGCGGTCGAGGGCGTGCGCATCGAGAACGTGGCGACGACGGCGAAGACCCTGCCGGACTTCCCGGAGCTGTGGACCGGGATGCTCGGGCAGTAGGGACGTACGTCATGCGCCGCTACGGCAAGCACACCGACGAGGACGACATCCGCGCGCGTCCCAACCGCAAGGGCAACCGGCCGCGCACCCACATCCGGCCCAAGCACGAGGACGCGGCCGAGGGCATGGTCCTCACCGTCGACCGGGGCCGGCTGACCTGCCTGGTCGGGGACCGGACCGTGATGGCGATGAAGGCCCGCGAGCTGGGCCGCAAGGCGGCGGTGGTCGGGGACCGGGTGGCCCTGGTGGGCGACCTGTCCGGCAAGAAGGACACGCTCGCGCGCATCGTCCGCATCGAGGAGCGCTCGTCGGTGCTGCGGCGCACGGCCGACGACGACGACCCCTACGAGCGGGTGGTCGTCGCCAACGCCGACCAGCTGGCGATCGTCACGGCCCTGGCCGACCCGGAGCCCCGGCCGCGCCTGATCGACCGCTGCCTGGTCGCGGCCTACGACGGCGGCCTGGAACCGCTGCTGGTGATGACCAAGTCGGACCTGGCGCCACCGGCCGACCTCCTGGAGCTGTACGGCGCCCTGGACATCCCGTACGTGGTCACCAGCCGCGAGGAGCTGGACAACGGGGGCGCGGCGGAGCGGGTGCGGGAGCACCTGGACGGCAAGATCACCGCGTTCGTGGGCCACTCGGGCGTGGGCAAGACGACGCTGGTCAACGCGCTCGTGCCAAAGGACCGGCGCCGTACGACGGGGCACGTGAACGCGGTGACGGGCCGCGGCCGGCACACCACCACCTCGGCGCTGGCGCTGCCGCTGTCCGGTGCGGGCGGCTGGGTCGTCGACACTCCGGGCGTGCGCTCCTTCGGCCTCGCGCACATCGACCCGTCCCGGGTCATCCACGCCTTTCCGGACCTCGTCCCCGGCACGGAGGGCTGCCCGCGCGCGTGCAGTCACGACGAGCCGGACTGCGCCCTCGACGCGTGGGTCGAGGAGGGCCACGCGGACCCCGCCCGCCTCTACTCGCTGCGCCGGCTGCTGTCCACCCGCGAGCGCCGCGAGGGCGACTGACCACCGCGGTGTTTGCCGGGGTCAACGGCCGGTAAGTGCATAATCGCACCGAGCCGGAGATCCGGATCAACGGGAGGACACCGCATGGCGTGGCTGCTGGTCATCGTGGCCGGGTTGCTGGAGACCGGCTTCGCCGTGTGCCTCAAGCTCTCGCACGGCTTCACCCGCCTGTGGCCGACGATCGCCTTCGCCTCCTTCGCCCTCGGCAGCTTCGGCCTGCTGACCCTCTCGCTGCGGAAGCTGGACGTCGGCCCCGCCTACGCGGTGTGGACCGGTATCGGCGCGGCCGGCACCGCCATCTACGGCATGGTCTTCCTCGGCGACCTGGTGTCCACGCTGAAGATCGTCTCGATCAGCCTGGTGATCGTCGGGGTGATCGGGCTGCAACTGTCGGGCTCGGCGCGCTGACCGGTCGCCGCTGCCGCCCGGACGGGGGACGAGCGTCAGGCGACCTGACGCGGGAGCACCGCCCGCACCAGTTCGGCCACCCCGCCCTCGGGAGGCGGTGCCGCCACGCAGGACAGGGCGAGGCGTGCGGCCAGTTCGCAGGAGCGGGCCAGCTCCAGGGTCTCGAGCCGGCTGACGCCGGGCCCCGCGAGCATGGTCACGGCCCGCTCCCGGACCATCCGCACGAGGTCGAGCGGCGAGGGCAGCGGGCCGTCCGCGCGGCGCTGCGCCGGGACCGCGGAGGAGGACGGCACGCCGGCCAGCGGCGGCGCGGGCAGCCGCTCGCTCCAGCAGCCCGTGAGCATGGCTCTGACCAGCGGGTTGTCCCGTGCCGCGGCGGCCGTCCACTCGGCGGCGGCGGTGAGTCTCTCGCGCACCTCGCCGGAGCCGCCGAGCGCCCGCTCAACCCCGGCGAGATACGCGTCGGCCTCCCGCCGCACCAGTGCCCGCGCCAGCCCGTCCTTGCTGCCGAACTCGTTGTAGAGGGTCTGCCGGGACACCCCGGCCGCCGCCGCCACGTCGACCATCCGCACCGCGGACCACGGCCGCCGCGCGAGTGCCCTGTACGCGGCGTCCAGCAGCGACTCCCGGGCTGCAGGCATCATCGCCTCCCTGGGCCGACCAACCCTGCGCCCAGATTTGACGCGCTCTGACGCACTGTCAAGCCTCGCGACGCGAGAGAGGGGGCAACGCCCGGGCCGCCGTGGCCGCGGGCCGTCGTGCCGGGGCGCGGGACCGCCTCGGCACCGGAACCCGCGCAGCCCCCTGGTGGCCCGCCGCCGTCCCCGGCAGATACCGTTCGTCACATGCCGGACTACCTCGACGACCTCCGCCTCGCCCACGTCCTCGCGGACGCGGCCGACGCCACCACCATGGCCCGCTTCAAGGCCCTCGACCTCAAGGTGGAGACGAAGCCGGACATGACCCCGGTGAGCGAAGCGGACAAGGCGGCCGAAGAACTCATCCGCGGCCATCTCCAGCGCGCCCGCCCGAGGGACGCGATCCTGGGCGAGGAGTACGGCATCGAGGGCACCGGCCCCCGCCGCTGGGTGATCGACCCGATCGACGGCACCAAGAACTACGTGCGCGGCGTCCCCGTCTGGGCCACCCTGATCTCCCTGATGGAGGCGGCCGAGGGCGGCTACCGGCCCGTCGTCGGCGTCGTCTCCGCCCCGGCGCTCGGCCGCCGCTGGTGGGCCGCGCAGGGCCACGGTGCCTTCACCGGCCGCAGCCTGTCCGCCGCGACCCGCATCCACGCCTCCCGCGTCGGCAGGCTCGCGGACGCGTCCTTCGCCTACTCCTCCCTCTCCGGCTGGGAGGAGCAGGGCCGCCTGAACGGCTTCCTGGACCTGACCCGCGAGGTGTGGCGCACGCGCGCGTACGGCGATTTCTGGCCGTACATGATGGTCGCCGAGGGCTCCGTCGACATCTGCGCCGAGCCCGAGCTCTCCCTGTGGGACATGGCGGCCAACGCGGTCATCGTGACGGAGGCCGGCGGCCTCTTCACCGGCCTCGACGGCCGCCCGGGCCCGCACAGCGGCAACGCGGCCGCGTCCAACGGCCTGCTGCACGAGGAGTTGCTGGGGTATCTCAACCGGCGCCACTGAGCACCGGGAGTACTCCCGGTGCGCCCTCAACTGGCGCCACGCGCCCTCTTGTTGACCGTCCCTTTACCTGTCACTCTGAATCCACCCCCACTTTGTGCATTTGTGAATCCCGGCACAAGCCGGGATTCCGAAGGAGGTGGCCCATCCATGCTCGTCCGTGACGCCATGAGCACGGTGATCCTCACGCTCGGCCCCGCCCACACCCTCCGCCAGGCGGCCGCCCTGATGTCCGCCCGGCGCGTCGGCGCCGCGGTGGTCCTCGACCCGGACGCCGGCGGTATCGGCATCATCACCGAACGCGACATCCTCAACTCCGTCGGCCTCGGCCAGAACCCGGACACGGAGCGCACCCAGGCCCACACCACCACCGACGTCGTCTTCGCCGCCCCCACCTGGACCCTGGAGGAGGCCGCGCGCGCCATGACGCACGGCGGCTTCCGGCATCTGGTGGTCCTCGACCGCGGCGAGCCCGCGGGCATCGTCTCCGTCCGCGACATCATCCGCTGCTGGCTTCCGGCCCGCGCGCCTGCTCCGGCCCTCTGAGCAGGCTCCGAGCACGTCCGGACCACCGCCCGAGCGCGCGGGCGGGCCGGACCCCGAGCACCGTGGGTCCGGCCCGCCCCGGCGCGAGGACGGCCATCTCAGCCGCGCAGCGCCCGCACCGCCGCCTCCGGCCGCCTGCCGAGGCCGGCGCCGGCGGTGCGGAAGTCGCCGATGGCGCGCATGGCCAAAGCCAGGCTCGATCCCATATTGGACATTATCCAAGTCAAGCAGTGTTCCAATCTCACACCTATTCCCGACCTGGTCCCTCTTGCTGTTAGGCTGGTAGCCATGAGCGACCTTCTGGAACGGCTGCGTGGACGCGGCTGGCGGATGACCGCGCAGCGACGCGTGGTGGCCGAGGTCCTCGACGGCGAGCACGTCCATCTGACAGCCGACGAGGTCCACGCGCGCGCTGTCGCGAAGCTGCCCGAGATCTCCCGGGCGACCGTCTACAACACCCTGGGCGAGCTGGTCTCGCTCGGCGAGGTGCTGGAAGTCACGACGGACAGGCGCGCCAAGCGGTACGACCCGAACGCGCACCGGCCGCACCACCACCTGGTCTGCGCCCGGTGCGGCGCGATCCGCGACGTCCACCCGGTGGGCAACCCGCTCGCCGACCTCCCCGACACCGAGCGCTTCGGCTTCACGGTCTCGGACGTCGAGGTCACCTACCGGGGGCTGTGCCCGGACTGCGCGAGCGCGTAGCGATCACACTTCACGCGGAGCCCCGGCCTCGAGCCGGGGCTTTTCGCATGCGCGCACCGGAAAACACCGCTGGCAGGAAGTCACCGGGGGCAAAAGCCGAGGGCCGGAATCCGTTTCCGGATTCCGGCCCTCGGCCTTCAGTAGCGGGGACAGGATTTGAACCTGCGACCTCTGGGTTATGAGCCCAGCGAGCTACCGAGCTGCTCCACCCCGCGTCGGTGAACACGACACTACGCGGAAGAAGCCGACGGAAGCAAATCGCTTCGGGCGCGAGTGACCAGGGCCACTGCGCGGCCGCCCGGACGCGGTCACGCCGACAGCTCTTCCCGCAGCGCGTCCCGCAGCCGTCCCGCCCGTTCCGTGACCTCGGCCGGACCCAGCTCCACGGCCCGGTCCGCCCACTTCTGCCCCTCCGCCAGCTCACCCCGACGCGCGTAGACGAGGGCCAGCCGCAGTGCCGCCCGGCCGTGCCCGGCGTCCGCGGCCCGGGTCCACCACACGGCCGCCTCCGGCTCGCTCCCCTCGCGCGCCAGCAGCAGCCCGAGGTTGAAGGCGCCGTTGCGCGACCCGGCCT
>NZ_JBLEBI010000218.1:0-10257 GCF_047340315.1 Streptomyces sp. AF1A | reverse complement strand
CGTCTGCCCGGGCAGCTGTACGCGGAGCGCGGCGTGGGGTCTGAGCCTGGTGGGGCTGGTGTTCTCGTGTGGCGCCGGCATGGTCTTCCTCCTGGGCGCATCTGACGGCTGGTGACATGTGCGCGGTGTGCGGCGGGTGCCGGTGGGGGGCGTTGCATCCCGGCAGCCGCCCAGGAGGGCACGTGCGTGGGGCGGTCACGGGCGGCGGGCGCGCGGTCGAGGCGAGGGGGGTGGAGATGCGGTGAGGTGAGGGTGCGAGGGGAGCGGCCCTGGGCGAAGGAACGGCCCGGCCGCCGGGGCTGATACGGCCCGACGAGCACATCCGCGTGCGGCGTGCGCTGCCAACTGCGCCGGCCGGAGGGCTCTTGGCGCACGGTGTGCACCCAAGGCGGGCGCGGCGGGGCGGGGGTGTCTGCGTTCGACCGGGGGCCGGCAGGCCGCCGGCGGGCCAGGCAGGACCGTGCGGCGTGTGCCGGTGCGGTCCTGCCTGGCCGGTGTGTCACTGCTGCACGCTGATGGACTGCGCGGCCTCGGACTGGGCGACGGCGTAGGGCGAGCACTGGTTGAGCGCGGCCGACTCGTTGTGCGCGTCGACGTGCGCCACCTTCTTGGTGACGGTGGTCATCTTGGCGAAGTTGAACGAGAACTTGCCGAGCGCCTCACGCCCCGGCAGCAGCTGTGCGGTCTCGGCCTCGAGCTGGTCGGTGTTCATGAAGAGAGTCCTTTCGTCCTTCAAGTGGGATTGCGGAAAAACGAGTTCCGGCAGGGTGCGTCCCGGTGTGTCGCGGGGCTGGCACTCCGGCCTCGTTGCGAACCCTGCGGCGCGTTGGGGCCGGCAGTTGAGCGAGCAGCAGGCTGCCCGCCGCACAACGCGCCGCAGGGGCGGGTGGACGGCCCGGAGGTCCCCTTCCTCCGTGGCCGGGCCATGCGGAAACCCGGCTGAGGAGTCGGGGCGCGGCGGAACTGGGGGAGACCCGCCCGCCGTCCAAAGTCTCCGAACAATTCGTCCGGAGGCCCCGGACAGTAGCCGAAACCGAAGGAAAAGCGCAAACAATCCAAATGCGACATTCGTTCAAAGTCGTACTGTTGTTCATCCGTGCGGTCCCACCAGGGCCGACTGCGGCGGCGCGGCACCGCGCAGCGCATCGGCGGGGCGGCACGCGAAACAGTGGGCCGGCAGGCTCGGCGGCGTGTTTCGTTTGGGCCGTGACCGGCGGCAGCGGCCGAGTGAGGCCTGTTTTGTGCCGGTCGGGCCGGGGTGAGGATCCGCGATTCGGCACGACGGCAGCCGGTGCAGGCCCGGTCGTGACGGCCCAGAACTCGTGTCCTTGCACCGGCTCCCGGCGCGGGGCGTCCCACGTGGCGGGAAAAAGAAAATGGGGGTGGGCCGTGTCCGCCGGCGATGGGCGGAAGGCGTCAGTTGACGGTCAGTTTGTAGACCGCCAACTCGTCCTGGCCGATGTGGGCGAGGAAATCCGGCGCGCCTGTGTGAAGTGCGGGAACGGTGTTGTTGACCAAGTGGAGTTCCGCGGCGTCGAGAACGGCGGCTGCCGCGTTGAGCATGTCGGTGAGCGTCGACTCGGGTACCTGCCGCAGCGGGTCGCCGGAAAGCAGAATCACCGCCTCGCCGGTGCTGCTGCGCACAACAGCGGTCACGGGGGCTCCCTGTACGACAAGCACCTGCTACCCCTCTCGGCGTGGTCTTTCACGACCCGCTGGATGCCGGCACGGCAGGAGGATATCCCTGGCTCTTGTCATGGCCGCCAGCCGTGGTGCAGGCACTGGATTTCGGCCATGATTTCCGCCGAGCTTAGCGGGCACGCCGTGGCCGGGTGACCGCACCGGGCGGGCGTGCATGTGCTCGAATCTCCCGCGTCCCGCACGGTGGCGGTGGTGCTGTCGCACCGCCGCGGTCCGCGGCGGTGCGGCCACGGTCCGCGCCGGCTGCAGCGCCGGTCCGCCCCGGCCGCCGGTCCGCCCCGGCCGTCGGTCCGCTCCGGCCGCCGGGGCGTGCGGTAGATGACGCCGGGCCGGCCCGCCCCCCTTCGCGGCGGCGGGCAGCAAGACGGCGCCCCCGCGAGGGCGGGCGGCAAGGCGGCGTCCCTGCCGGGGCGGTTGGTGCAGGCGCGATCACGGGCATGCGGTGATCGGCGAGGAGAGGGATCTCGATCGCCGGCGGTGTCAACTGCGTGTGCGCCAGGCGCGCTTGTTCTCCTGCACCCCCTCCTGCGGGGCCTGGGCCGCGTCGATCTCCGCCTGGAGTTCGATCGCGTGGAGGATGCTCCCGTTCAGTGTCCTGCGGATGATGGGATCGGTGATTCTCCAGGCGGTCATGGCCTCGTCCGGCGAGAGCGTCGCCGTATTCGGCGACAGGGGCGCCGTATTCGGTGGGAGGGGCGCCGTATTCGGCTGCCGTCTGGGTGATTGGGGGCCGCGCTGCTCGGGAATGAGGCCGCTCTCCACCAAAATCCTGCGGTGATCGAGGTTGAGGACGGTCGCCCACGTCGTCAACTGCGAGGGCAGGGGGAGGGTTTTGCCGTCCAGTGTCCGGCTGACGGTGGTCAGGCTCAGACCGGTCGCGGCCGCCAGCTGCGCCCGCCCGCCCTGGCGCCGGCGGACGTCGTATCCGCATGCCGTGGCAGCCTGGGTGAGAAACGCGCCGATTCGCTGCGCCTGAGCCTGCCGTTTGGCCCTGAGGTCGTGGGGGGAATCCTTCGCACTCCGCATGCCTCGGAGGGTAGCGCGCGGGCATGTCGTCACATGCCAGTTGCACGCGTGCACCTTTGCAGGTCACAACCTAGATCGGCATTTGTGCAGGCCACATCCCGAATAGCGTATCTGTGTGCGAATCAAAATACCCTTGCGTCACTCACTCCTGGCAACTTGCATATGTTGCGCCCGTGTGGGTTAGGCCACGCGGCTGCACGTTGCTGAGGGGGTCTTTTGACCATGCTTCGCCTCCATATGGCCATGCTCCTGGTAAAGGCCAGGGAGCTCGGTGACGAAAGCGTCGCCGACATGGCGCAGCGCACCGGTATCAGCAGATCCACGCTCCACCGGCTCGCGACCGGAACGAAACAGCCGAGCCTGGGCACGCTCTGGACGCTGCGCGATGCCTACAGTGTCCGGCTCGACGCGCTCGTCTACGACGACCCGCAGACGCTCGGGCGCAGCCGGCTTGCCGGGCCGCGGCGTGTGCCCGCCACGGACCGGCACCGTTTGCGGCACCGGGACGGGCACGCGGCCGGCTGAACAACCGCACCCGCAGCCCTCCTTGCCCCTTTGCTGCCCGGCCCGGCAGGCGCCCGAGGCGTCACCCCGCCCCCACGCCGCGTTCTGCCGCCGGCCGCCCCACCCAACCTTCTGCACCTTCCTCCACGCACGATCGGGAGCACCCTTTGACCACTCAGGCTCACGACGCTGCCGTCGACGGCGGCGCCACGGGGGAATCGGCCCTCGTCACCCGCGCCCAGCAGGGCGATCGCGAGGCGTTCGCCGAGCTGTACCGGATGCATCACGATGTCGTCGCCACGCTCATCGGCCGACGTGTCAGATCGAACACCGCCCTGGCCGAGGACCTCACCGCGGACGTCTTCATGAAGGCATGGGCCAAGATCGCCACCTTCACCTGGACCGGTACGTCGATCCGTGCCTGGCTGTGCACCATCGCACGCAACGCGGTCGCCGACCACTTCAAGACCGCCGCGACACGCCACCTCACCTTCGTCGGGCAGATCACCCAACTCCACGATGCCTGGGCCCCTTCGGTGAGCAATCCCGAAGACACCGTGTTGTCCTTGCTCGCGGTCGACGACCTGCACCACGCTCTGTCCGGGATCACACCCCGTCAGCAGGTCGTCATCCGGCTGCGGTTTCTGGGTGAGATGTCCGTGCGGGAGACGGCCCGCACCATGGGCACCACCGACGCCGCCGTCAAGACGCTGCAGTGGCGCGCGCTGGACTCCCTGCGCAGAGCCTACGCGGGGGCGGTGGCATGACCATCTCCTACGGCAAGGGCAGCGACGTCGAGCAGGAACTGACCGCGCGGCTGAGCGAACTCGCCCGCGCCTTCATCGCCGATCTGAACGCACAGGGCCGCCTGGTGGACACCGGCGGGGCCGAGGCCCTGGGACGACCTACCGGACCGGGCCGCACCCGGCACGCTTTGCCGCAGGCGGAACCGGGCGATGACGGGGCCACCGGGCAAGCCGCGCACCCGGTACCGGATGCCCCGCCCCGGTGGGAGGTGATCATCGCGCCCCGCGCCGGCGAGGACGTACCCGGCGTACCCCAGGTTCCCCGTGCCGGCGAGGACGTACCCGGCGTACCCCGGGCGTCCCGTGCGGGCGAAGAGGCACTCGGTGCATCCCGGGCGTCCCGTGCGGGCGAGGAGGCACTCGGTGCATCCCGGGCGTCCCGTGCGGGCGAGGACGTACTCGGCGTCCCCCGGGCTCCCCGCCCGGGCGAGGAGGCACCCGGCGGATCCCGGGCGTCCCGTGCCGGCGACGACGTACTCGGCGTACCCCAGGTTCCCCGTGCCGGCGAGGAGGTACCCGGCGCAGCCCGGGCGCCCCGCCCGCTGCACATCCTTGACGTGCCGGAGCCTTTCCCCGCGAGCGCGTACGGGCCCGACGCGTGCGCGGCACCGGCCGGCACGCCCGATGCGGCCTTCGCCGTGCGGGCGGCCGCGCCGGGACCGGCTGCCGGGCCGGCCGCCGGATCGGGTGCCGGATCGGGTGCCGGATCGGGTGCCGGATCGGGTGCCGGATCGGGTGCCGGATCGGGTGCCGGATCGGGTGCCGGTGCCCGAAGGCCGCCGGTGGCCGGCCCGGTCCCTGCCCGGCAGGGCGCGGTGCTCGCACCGCTCACCGCGCAGAGCACCGGCGACGAGCAGGCGCGGGCGGCCGACGGGGAGCAGGCACAGCCGGCGGCCGCCGTCACGGCGGCCAGGCTGCGCACCGAGAACGCGGACCGGCTCGAGGTCATGCAGATCACCTCGGATCACGAACGCGTCCATGTCCACATCCATGCCCTGTCGCTGGGCGACTGGGAGTACTGGCTGGGCGTGATCGGTGCACCCCCGAACGCGCCGACCCAGCCCAGCGGATGGGCCCAGAAGGCCACCGGGCACCTGGACGGTGTCGAGGTGCATCTGACCGCGGACGCCGTGCCCCGTCTGCTGGAGGAGGCGGCGCACCTCGCCGGCGAACCCTTCTGCCTGGGCGGCCGCATCTACGATCTCGCCCTCGCCCACACCGACCGCCTGGGCCAGATGTGGCACTACGACGGCCGGCGCCAGGAGGACGACACCCCCCTGCTCACCCTGGGCGGCAGCAGCGGCCCGCCCTACCCGCTCACCTCCATCGTCATGGCCAACGGGCCCCTCACCCCCGCCGCCGCGCACCCCGACGCCCCCCAGGCCGGCTGAAGCACGCCGCGCACCGCCGGCCCTGTGCTGCAGCGCCTGCTCCTCGAGCACGCGAGCGGTGCACCACGGGCGAGGGCGGCGCGGCCGCAGGGCCGGGCTCCGGCTGCCGGGAGGCCGCTCGTCCGGGCACTGCCGTGCGGGCGGACCACTGGCTGACACAACGCGGGCTCGCTCCGGTCCGTGCTCCACCCGCTGCGGCGACCGCGCCCGCGCCGCCCGCCCCTACGCCTGTCGCATCGCCTCCCCGTGACGCTGTGGCCGCCCGCTGGCCACCGGCGCCGGATCGGACAACGCCCAGGCTTGCTGCTGTTCGACGTGCCGGACATGTGCTGTCGGAACTCGGGTTCTGGCTCAACTTCCGTGCTGAGTGACGCTCCGTTACGGCTGAACATCGAAGAGAGCAATGGAAGGGGGTGGCGGGGCAAGCACTGCGCGAAGGCGCGTCAGTATGGCTCGCCACTGCTTCCAGTCCTCCGGGTCGACCCAGTTTGAGGCTGGCCCATCCTCGTCGCCGACGATGCGGGTGAGGGCTTCGTCGGCGAGTGCCCGAAGGTCGGAAGGGAACATGGGCATGGGTGTTTCCGGACCGTAGGGCATGTCGACGGGTTCGCCTCCCGGGCATTGCGCCGCAATCAAGGCGGCGGCGGCCACCGCCTCTTCTGCTTCCGTGAGATAGCCGGTTGCGTCGATCGTCCGGATGAGGACACCTCGGATCAGTGCTTCACGCGCCTCGGGCTCGGCGTCGTCGAGCGCGTTGGCGAAGTCCGCGGCTGTGTCGTTGTCGAAGGGACCAGTATCCCAGGTGCCCATGCTGATCTCCTTGCGTATGGTCGCCCGGATCCTCGCATCAAGCACTGACAACACGACTACGGGGCGAGCAGGACCCGTTTGCGAAGCAGGTCGAAGCCTGCGCGGCCGAACATCTGGCGCTTGAGCATCTTGATCCGGTTCATGTGGCCTTCGACGACCCCAAAGTTCCAGGGCAGCGTCATACCGGCGATGAGGGCGTTGCGGTCTCGGTCAATGCCGGCCGCGAGAGTGCGGAGGCTGGGCAGGTCGTCCTGTCTCGGGTGGCGTCGAGCCACTGGGAGTCGGTCACCCTGGCGCTCGGTGAGCATGTGGGCGAAGGACTGGACGTGACCGGTCAGGGCATCGAGTTCGGGGCAGTTGGCAAGGACGGCCTTGAGTCGGAGCTGTTCGATCTCGGTCAGCGTCTCGGGTCGGCCGAGGATCCATCTCGTCACCACGCGGGGTGCCGGCACCTGCGCGGTGACCGGCCGTGGCGAGGTGCGCTTTTGGCGCAGGTAGGCGCTGACCCGGCCGTAGCTGCCGCGATAGCCCAAGGGAACGATCTCCTCCCACAGCTTCCAGGCGTTGGTGCAGCCCTCGTCCCAGCGTTCGTCCAGGTAGGGCTTGTACTCGTCAAGGACGGAGGTTCGGTTGTGCTGCCACTGGCCGCGAAAGAGGTCTTCCGGCTTCGCCGCGTCGGCAAGGCTCTTGACGGTGCGGTGGGTCATTTTGAGCTGACGCTCGACGGAGCGGCGGCTGTGGCCGGCTTCCAGCAGCGCGTGGACCGTGGCGTGCCGGGCTCGGGCGCGGTTGGCGGACCGCTCGCTCCGCCATGGCGAGTCCGTCTTCTCCTCGGGTGGCGAGGGTTCGTCGGCCTTCGCCTCGGGATCGGGGACCAGGACGCGAAGGCACTGGCGGTGTCGGGCGACCGCCCGCTCAGTGGCTTCCCCGAGGTTGTGCCATAAGTGCCGGCGGTCGGCGACCTGCGTCGCCTGGGGTGCCCCGGCTGTGGCGCCTTTTGCGAAGAACGGCGCGCGGTTTCTGCAGACGACCTCGATCCCTGGCCGCTGGGCGAGCCAGGCGGCCGGGCTTGATGCTTCTCGATCAGGCAGGAGATCGATCGGACGACGGGTCTCGACGTCCACCAGGACAGTGCCATAGCGGCGGCCCTTGCGGGGGTCGTACTCGTCGACGCCGACGACGCGAGGCGGCGGCACCTCCGGTCCGGGCAGCGTCTCGACCAGGCGCAGGACCGTGCTCCGGCTGATGGACATGCCGAGCACGGCAGCCAGAGGGGCGCCGGCTCGACCGGGCAGGGCGAGGCCGACTGCGGTCAGGATGGAACGCAGCCGTTCGGTGCGCCGGCCGTGCCTGCGGGTGAGGCCGGATATCTGCTCCACGAACGTCTGACGTGGGCACGTGGTGTTCCCGCACCGGAATCGCCGGACTCGCAGCTGGAGTACGACGCTTCGTCCGGCGCTCGGGACATCAGCGAGAAACCGCAGGCAGGAGCTCTGAATCCGGATCGAGCAGACTCCGCATCCCGGGCAGGCGGCGCCGGTCGTGGTGCACTGCGCGTCAAGGCGCACATTCTCGATATCCATGTCTACCGACAACACCGCGATGTCCGCGATCGCCGGGAACAACAGCGTCTTCAACTGGAGTACAACGTCTTCCACGGCCCGGACTGTCAGCCCAGCGCCGCTGACCACCAGCCATTTTCGGGCGACTTCGCATACCGCCCGGAGGCGCTCAGCCGTCACTCACCGTGGCCACTGCACGAAAGCTGAGCCAGAACCGAAACTCGTGAACAGAGCACGTGGTCGAATGCCTCCCGGCGGATCGCGCTGATCACGCGCTCGCTGCCGGGAGCCGTGGACGCGCTGGATTCCGCGACTCGGCAACAGAGCCACCGTCATGCCCTGCGCTGATGAGGCTTATGCTCCGGGCAGCTCAGGCCGTCTGGTGGCGATGACCGCGGCGACCTCCGCTGCCTGCCGGCGTGCCTGTGCATGCGCCTGCTTCAGTGAGGCGTAGTGCTGAGGGAGCAAGTGCCGGAGCGGCTCCATGACTGGTGCGTAGGTCAGCTCGGGCGTAATGGGACGGACGTCCAGGGCCATCAGATTGGTGTCGCCGAGAATGGTCTGCAGTGCGGGAATGAGGAAGTCCTTGCCGTGTTGGGGTGCGCCGGGGCCGTATCCGCCGCCTCGGGCCGAGATGACGACTGCGGGGCGGCCGGCGCTGGGGGCCGGGCCGGCCAGTCCTATCGTCTTGCCCACGATCATGATGTGGTCCAGCCATGCCTTGAAGACCGACGGCATGGAGTAGTTGTAGAGCGGTACGGCAAACACGTAGGCCTCGGCGCCGAGGAACTCCTCTACGAGCTCGTCCTGCAGGAGTGCAGCGGCCTTCTGCTCGGGTGTGTGCGCGCCGGCGGGGGTGGTGCGTGCCGTGATGCCGGCCGCGTCCAAGTGGCCGACGGGGTCGAGCGCGAGGTCGCGGCGGATGATGTCGCGGCTCCAAGCCGCGGTGAAGGAGTCGGCGACCTGGCGGGAGACGGAGGCGTCACCAAAGGCAGAGGCGTCGATACGCAGTAGGTAGGACATGGCGGTGGCTCTTTCGTGTGAGAGTGCGTGGGCGTGTGCGCACTGTGGGCGGGTGGGGCCGTGTCGTCAGGGCGTGGGGTGTCGGGAAGCGACGGCGCAGCCGTCCTGGGCACAGGCGCCGCCGGCTTCGCCGAGGATCTGCATCGGCTGCGGCTCGGGATGGGCGGCTTTCCATGCTGTCGTCATCGCCGCCAGGAGTTCGTCGGTGCCGACGGCGCCGGGGATGGCGTACGTGGCGTCGAGAGTGATGAACGGTGTGCCGTGGGCTCCCAGGCGCTCGGCCTCGCGTTGGTCGGCAACGACCCGAGCCCGGTAGCGACGCTCGCGCAGTACCCGGTCGGTCTCCTCACGGTCCAGGCCGAGCTCGGCGGCGAAGTCGAGAACCTGGTCCTGGGTCCACAGATTGCGTGCGGACCCGAAGTGAGCGTGGAACATCGCCGTCCACACCTCGTTGCCGCGCCCCTTGTCGGTGGCGAAGGCAAGGAGCTCGTGGGCGTGGTCGGTCGGGCCGAGTGTGCGCTCAAGCGCGTGATAGGTCTCCAGTCCTTCGGCGTGGGCGGCGGCCTCGATCGGTGCGAGGAGCTGCTGTGCGCGCGCCGGCGAAATGCCGTGCATCTCCAGCAGCTGCCGCTGGGTGACGCCCTCGCGGGGCAGGCCGGGGTGGACCTGGAAGGAACGGTGGACCACCTGGACGTCATCGGCGTGCTCGAAGCGCTCCAGGGCCAGCCGCAGTCGGTTGTCCATCAGCCCGCAATACGGGCAGATGATGTCCGACCAGAACTCGAGCTTCACGGTGAGGTTCCTCCCGTACTTACTTCCTGTTCGTAGCCTCACTGTGCATTAGCATGGCGAGCCTTACAAAAGGCACATCCATGTTCGTGGATCAGCAGAAAGGGGCGACAGGCGTGGGCGCCAGCAGCGAAATCCGACGGCGGCGCACGAACGTACGGGCAGACGTACGGAGCACACCGGGCCCCTGTGCGCAGTGGAGCGACAACGACGCCGACTTCATCCGTGAGGTACTCGACATGGTCGGCGACAAGTGGAGCGTGCTGATCATCGGTACCCTGGCCGACGGGCCCGTGCGCTACTCCGACCTCGCGCAGGCCATCCCCGGTGTCTCCCAGCGGATGCTCACTCTCACTCTCAAGCAGCTCCAGCGCAGCGGGCTGGTGGATCGCACCGCCTACGCCGAGGTACCACCCCGCGTCGAGTATTCCCTCACCGGCCTCGGCGCCTCCCTGCTGTCCACCGTGCTCGAATTGGCCGCCTGGTCCGCCGACCGGCACGCCGAGATCCGCCACCACCAGCAGGCCTACGACGCACGCACGACTTGAGCGCTCCCCCTTCGTCGCAGCAGACGTCGGCTCGGCGTTCAGGCCCCGACCACATCGCACGAAGACGACGTACCATCGCCCAAAATGCGCTTGCCCA
>NZ_JBLEBI010000217.1:0-10293 GCF_047340315.1 Streptomyces sp. AF1A | reverse complement strand
CCGTGGTGAGGGCGGGCCCGGGGACGGCCAGGGCGGCGGTGAGGGTGCCGTCGGCCAGCCGGGGCAGCAGCCGGGAGCGCTGGGCCTCGGCGCCGAGGGCGAGGACCAGCGGTGCGGCGAGCGCGGACGTGGCGAGCAGCGGGGAGGGAGCCAGGGCGCGTCCGGTCTCCTCGCAGGCGAGGGCCAGTTCGGTGACCGAGCACCCGACGCCGCCGTACCGCTCGGGCAGGGCGAGCCCCGGCAGGCCCAGCCGGCCGGCCAGGGCGGACCACAGCGCGGGGTCGTACCCGGCCGGGCTCTCGACGGCGGCCCGCAGTTCGGCGGAGCCGCAGCGCTTGTGCAGCAGCTCGCGCAGGGTGCGACGGATCTCGTCCTGCTCGGCGGTGAGGCGGGTGTCCATGGCTCTTCCCTCCGCATCTGACGGACCGTCATATTAGGAGTGCCGAAATGATATGCCCAGGGGGAGGAGCCCTGCCATGACTGCCGGGAGCCGGAAAGTCGCCGTGGTCGGCGTGGCCCTGTCCGACTGCGGGCGCGTGGACGGCGCGACGGCGTACGCCCTGCACGCCCAGGCGGCCCGGCGGGCCCTCGCCGACGCGGGACTGGACCGCGCGGTGGTCGACGGGTTCGCCTCCGCGGGTCTCGGCACCCTGGCCCCCGTCGAGGTCGCCGAGTATCTGGGCCTGCGCCCCACCTGGGTGGACTCCACCTCCGTCGGCGGCTCGACCTGGGAGGTCATGGCGGCCCACGCGGCGGACGCGATCGCGGCGGGCCACGCGAACGCGGTCCTGCTGGTCTACGGCTCGACGGCCCGCGCGGACATCAGGGCGGGCCGCAGGACGGGCGACCTGTCCTTCGGCGCGCGGGGCCCGCTGCAGTTCGAGGTGCCCTACGGCCACACGCTGATCGCCAAGTACGCGATGGCCGCCCGCCGCCACATGATCGAACACGGCACGACGATCGAGCAGTTGGCGCAGGTCGCCGTCCAGGCCCGGGCGAACGCGGCCCTCAACCCCGAGGCGATGTTCCGGGGCCCGATCACCGTCGACGACGTCCTCTCCGGCCCGCCGGTCGCCGACCCCTTCACCAAGCTGCACTGCTGCATCCGCTCCGACGGCGGCGCGGCGGTGCTCCTGGCGGCCGAGGAGTGCGCGCGGGACAGCCGCACGGCCCCCGTCTGGGTCCTCGGCACCGGCGAGCACGTCTCGCACGCGGCGATGTCCGAGTGGCCCGACTTCACGGTGTCCCCGGCGGCGGTCAGCGGGCGCCTCGCCTTCGAGCGGGCCGGGGTGCGCCCGGCCGAGATCGACTTCGCGGAGATCTACGACGCCTTCACCTACATGACCCTGGTGACCCTGGAGGACCTGGGTTTCTGCGGCAAGGGCGAGGGCGGCGCCTTCGTGGAGAGGGGGCGCCTGCTGGTGCGCGGCGGGGATCTCCCGGTGAACACCGACGGCGGCGGCCTGTCGGCCCAGCACCCCGGGATGCGCGGCCTGTTCCTGCTGGTGGAGGCGGTACGGCAGCTGCGCGGGGAGGCCGGGGAGCGGCAGGTGCACGGCCGGGACGGAGGGCTGCCGCGGCTCGCGGTGGCCTCGGGCACCGGGGGCTGGTTCTGCTCCTCGGGGACGGTGGTGCTGGGCCGATGACCTCCGGACCCCGCTACTCGTCCCCGCGCAGCCCGCGCCAGATGCGGGTGCGGTGCAGCACGTAGCCGGTGGCGGGCCTGGGTCACGTCCGTGCGCGCGCTGGTGCCCTCCGGCATCGACACCACCGTCACGACCACGTCCTCACCGCCGGTTTTGTCGCCCACGGTCCCAGCCTGAGCGCGGCCCGGGGCCGCCGCACCCGTAGGCGCTCGCGCGCGCCGGGCGGGCCGAACGGGTGAGCCGGGGCGGGCGCCGCCGAATGCCCGGTGGCCTGCGGGTTCCGCCCGGCCGGGATACTCGGCTCATGGCACAGACGGATCTGTACGAACTGCTCAAGGCCCAGCGCGTCTGGTCACCGGAGGTGACACGGCTGCCGCCCTTCGATCCGCAGACGGCGCCGCCGACCCCGCTGTCGCTGTTCACGAGCTGGTTCGCGCAGGCGGTGGACGCCGGGCAGCCGGAGCCGCACACGATGTCGCTGGCCACAGTGGACGAGGAGGGCAGACCGGACGTGCGGATCGTGATGCTGCACGGCGCGGACCCGGACGGCTGGTCGTTCGCCACCCATGCCACGAGCCGCAAGGGCCGGGCGCTGAGCGCGCACCCGTACGCGGCCCTGGCCTTCTACTGGCCGGTGCTGGGCCGGCAGGTGCGGGTGCGCGGCCCGGTGCTGTCCGCGCCGTCCCAGGAGAGCCAGGCCGATCTGCACGCCCGGTCGACGGCCGCGCTGGCGGCGGCGCTCACCGGGCGGCAGAGCGAGGAGCTGCCCTCGGTGGAGGAGCTGCACCGGGCCTCCGAGGCGGCCTGGGAGAGGGCCCGCGACAACCCCGCCGAGCCGTCCCCCACCTGGACCCTCTACCGGCTGCGCCCCGACACGGTGGAGTTCTTCCAGGGCGACCCGCACCGGCGTCACATCCGCCTGGAGTACCGCAGCACGGGGTTCGGCTGGAGCAGGGGGCTGCTGTGGCCGTGACCGGGGTGCCCCCGCGTCACGCCCCGAACTCCCACACGGTGAAGTCGGCGACCGGCCGGTAGCCGATGCGCCGGTAGAGGCCGTTGCTCGTGGGGTTGTCGAGATCGGTGAAGAGGAGGATCTCCGGGACATCGAGGTCTTCGGTCAGGTGCCAGGTCGCAGGGCTCATGCGGTCATGATCCGGCGCGGCCCCCCGGCCGGAACACCGGTTTTCCGTCCCGGTACGTGACGCGCAGGGGCATCCCGGCCCAGAGGCCGTCCGGCGCGCACTCCACCAGTTCCGTCATCATCCGGGGGCCCTCGGCCAGGTCGACGACGGCGGCGACGTACGGGGTGCGGTCGCGGAAGGGGGGCAGGTCGTTGCGGTGGACGGTGGACCACGTGTAGAGGGTGGCCCGGCCGCTCGCCTCCTCCCAGCGGACGTCCTCGCCCCAGCAGTGCGGGCAGAACTCGCGGGGGTAGTGGTGGGCCCGTCCGCAGCCTGCGCAGCGGCGGATCAGCAGACGGCCGCGCTCCGCCGCCTCCCAGTAGGGGCGGGTGAAGGGGTCGGCGTCCGGGACGTCGTGACGGGCGGTGGTCATCGGAGTCACCGGAGTCGTCGGAGTCATCGGAACCACCCCAGCCATGCGTCCAGGGACCACGCCTGCCAGGACATGCCGAAGAGGCCGACCAGTGAGATCAGCGCCATCATCGAGTTCTGGCCCTGCTCCGCCCAGTCGTGGATCATGAGGACGAAGTAGACCGCGTTGAGGAGCAGCCCGCCGAGCAGGGCGACCGGGGCGAGGAAGCCGAGGACCAGGCCCAGGCCGAGGGCGAGTTCGGCGTAAACCACGATGTGGGCCATCAGCCTCGGGTGCGGCCTGACCACCGCGTCGAAGCCCGCCCGGACCGGCGCCCACCGGTGCCGTGCCGCCACGTCCGCCGCCCACGCGATGCCGCTCCCGCGCTCGAACCAGGCCTTCTTGTCCTTGTGCCGCCAGCTCTCCAGCCACCACAGGCCGAGCCCCATGCGCAGCACCGCGAGCCACTCCGCGCCGTCGAGCCATATCGAGTCCATGAATCTGACGATACGTCAGATGGCCGTGCCTGCCGAGCCCTCCGTCACAGGAGCGTCCCGAAAGGGGCGCGTGCACCGCGCGCCCGGCCGGAAGCGACCCGCACCGGGCGGGCCCCGCGCACCACTGCCGCGATGGGCCGCGACCACGGCCTAGTCCCGCCGGCATCGACGTCGGCGCAAGAACCGTCACAGCGCCGCGGGCAACCGTGCACCGTACCCGCACACCCGTGATCAATCCGCAACCAATTCCGGTCTTGACTGAGACCCATCAAGCGGGTGCGTGGTTACGCTCCCGAACATGGCCGACACCCGTTCCGCCCCCGCGCGCCCCTCCCCGACCCCCGCCGACCGTCCGGTGTACGTGATCGGCGCCGGTCCGGGCGGCCTGGCCGCCGCCCACGCGCTGGGGGAGCGGGGCATACGGGCGGTGGTGCTGGAGAAGACCGACGGGGTCGGGGCCTCCTGGCGGCGCCACTACGACCGGCTCCATCTGCACACCACCCGCCGGCTGTCCGCGCTGCCGGGCCTCGCGATGCCCCGCCGGTTCGGCCGCTGGGTGTCCCGCGACAACGTGGTGCGCTATCTCGAGAAGTACGCCGAGCACCACGCGCTCGAGATCGCCACCGGCGTGGAGGTGCACCGCGTCGAGCGGGCCGAGGACGGCACGGGCTGGCTGCTGCACGCCTCCGGCGGCCGGCAGCTGACCGGCAGCGCGGTGGTCGTCGCCACCGGCTTCAACCACACCCCGCGCGTCCCCGACTGGCCGGGACTCGCGGAGTACGGCGGGGAGTTCCTGCACGCCGCCGCCTACCGCAACGCCGAGCCGTACGCCGGCCGGGACGTGCTGGTCGTCGGCATCGGCAACACCGGCGCCGAGATCGCCGTCGACCTGGTGGAGGGCGGGGCCGCGCGGGTGCGGCTGGCCGTCCGCACCGCCCCGCACATCGTGCGCCGCTCGACCGCCGGATGGGCGGCCCAGTACACGGGCGTCCTGGTGCGGCGGCTGCCGGTGCGGCTCGTCGACCGGCTGGCCAGGCCGCTCGCGAGGGCGAGCACGCCCGACCTGTCCGCGCACGGGCTGCCGCGCCCCGGGACCGGGCTCTACAGCAGGGTCCGCGAGGGCGCCATCCCCGTGCAGGACGTCGGCCTCATCGACGCCGTGCGCACGGGCAGGGTCGAGATCGTGGCCGCCGTCGAGGGGTTCGAGGACGGCAAGGTGGTGCTCGCGGACGGCAGCCGGATCGCACCGGACACCGTGATCGCGGCGACCGGCTACGTCCGGGCGCTGGAGGGTCTGGTCGGGCATCTCGGGGTGCTCGACGAGCGCGGCAGGCCGGTGGCGCACGGCGGCCGTGCGCCGCGCGAGGCGCCGGGCCTGTACTTCACCGGGTACACCAACCCGATCAGCGGGATGCTCCGGGAACTGGCGCTCGACGCCCGGAAGATCGCGAAGCACCTGGCCGGGGAGCTGCACACCCGGCGGTAACTTTGGCCGTTCCAACGGTTCCTGACGAGGCATCGGATTTGTAATCTGACAGAGCGTCAGTTTACTTGTGCTGTCTCACAGGAGCGGGCGGAACGATGCTTGGATCAACCCACGGCACCCTCACCACCGACTCCCGCCGGGCCCGGGTCATCGCCTGCGGTGAGCAGCGGCCCGGTCCCGCCGTCCACGACCGGGTCGACGACCTGGATGTGAGCGGGCGGCCGCTGTCCGCGGACGTCCCGGATCTGGCCCGGTTCTTCCGGCCCGGGTCACTCGCCGTGATCGGCGCCTCCGACACCGAGGGGCGGCCCAACACCGGGATCACCCGGCAGCTGCTGGCGTGGGCCGAGCGGGTCGGCGCGCGGGTGCACCCGGTGCATCGGGCCCGGCCGTCCGTCTTCGGCATCCCCTGCCGAGCGTCCGTCGCCGACCTGCCCGAGCAGGTCGACCTGGCGGTGCTCCTGGTCGCCGATCCACTGCCGGTGATCGAGGAACTCGCCGAGGCCAAGGTCCGGTTCGCCGTCGTCTTCGCCTCCGGGTTCGCCGAGACCGGCCAGGAGGGTGCGGCGGCGCAGCAGCGGCTGGCCGAGGCCGTACGGCGGTCCGGGCTGCGGCTGCTCGGCCCGAACACCAACCTCAACGCCTTCGAGCGGTTCCGGGACGACCTGGACGGGCCGGCGATCGCGCTGATCACGCAGTCGGGCCACCAGGGCCGGCCCGTGTTCGCCCTGCAGGAGCTGGGCGTCCGGCTCTCGCACTGGGCACCCACCGGCAACGAGGCCGACCTGGAGAGCGCCGACTTCATCTCCTGGTTCGCCGAGCAGCCCGAGGTCGGCGCCATCGCCGCCTACGTGGAGGGCCTGAAGGACGGCCGGGCGTTTCTGCTGGCGGCCGACCGCGCGGCCCGCCGCCGGGTGCCGGTGGTCGCCGTGAAGGTGGGCCGCACCGAGGCCGGGGCGCGTACGGCGGCCTCGCACACCGGCAAGCTCACGGGCGCCGACGACGTGGTGGACGCGGCCATGCGCCAGTACGGCGTGATCCGCGTCGACGGCCTCGACGAACTGCAGGACACCGCGGCCCTGCTGGCGCGCGCCCGGGCGCCGCTGGCCGACGGGGTCGCCGTCTGCTCCATCTCCGGCGGCACCGGCGCACATGTCGCTGACCTCGCCGCCGCGGCCGGCCTCAGGCTGCCGCGGCTCTCCCCGGAGAAGCAGGCCGAGCTGCACCAGTGGATACCGCAGTACCTGAGCGTCGCCAACCCGGTGGACAACGGCGGGCATCCGGTCGGCGACTGGCGCGGCCGGCGGATCATCGACGCGATCCTGGCCGATCCGCAGGTCGGCGTGCTGGTGTGCCCCGTCACCGGGCCGTTCCCGCCGCTCAGCGACCGGCTCGTGCGGGATCTGGTGACGGCCGCCGAGGAGACCGACAAGCTGGTGTGCGTGGTGTGGGGCTCACCGGTCGGCACCGAGGCCGCCTACCGGGACGTCCTGCTGGGCTCCTCCCGCGTGGCCACCTTCCGCACCGTCGGCAACTGCCTCACCGCCGTGCGCGCCTGGCTGGACCACCACCGCTTCGTGCGCGACTACCGCTCCCCCTTCGACGCGGCCCCGCGCACCCCCTCGCCCTCCTTCCGCAAGGCCCGCGACCTGATGCGGCCCGGGCAGCAGCTCAGCGAGCACGCGGCCAAGCAACTGCTGCGCGCCTACGGCATCCGGGTGCCGCGCGAGCAGCTGGTGACCAGTGCCGCGGCGGCCGTGCGCGCGGCGGCGCAGGTCGGCTATCCGGTGGTGATGAAGGCGTCCGGCGCGCGGATCGCCCACAAGAGCGAACTGGGCCTGGTGAGGATCGGGCTGACCTCGGCGAGCCAGGTCAGGGACGCCTACCGGGAGCTGACCGACATCGCCCGGTACGAGGGCGTCTCGCTGGACGGTGTCCTGGTGTGCCAGATGGTCCAGCAGGGCGTGGAGATGGTCGTCGGCGTCACGCACGACGCGCTGTTCGGGCCGACCGTGACCGCGGGGCTCGGCGGGGTGCTGGTGGAGGTGCTGCGCGACACGGCGGTGCGGGTGCCGCCGTTCGGCGAGGAGCAGGCCCAAGACATGCTCGCCGAGCTGCGCGGCCGGGCCCTGCTGGACGGGGTCCGGGGCCGCCCGCCGGCCGACCGGGACGCCCTGGTGGAGGTCGTCCTGCGCGTCCAGCGCATGGCCATGGAACTGGGCGAGCACATCGCCGAGTTGGACATCAACCCGCTGCTGGTGCTGCCCCGCGGCCAGGGTGCGGTGGCGCTGGACGCGCTGGTGGTGTGCCGGTGAGCGGCATCCGCCACGAGGTGCGCGAGCAGGTCTCGTACCTCACGATCGACCGGCCGAAGGCGCTGGGCGCCCTCACGCCCGCGCTGCGGGACCGGCTCGTCGCGCTGCTGGAGGAGGCGTCCGCCGATCCGCGGGTGCGGGCCGTCGTCCTCACGGGGACGGGGCGCGGGTTCTGTGCGGGCGCGGATCTGCGGGGCGGCGCCGCCGAGGGGGAGCGCGTCGCCGGCGACGTCGCGCGGACGGTGCGGCTCGGCGCCCAGCGGCTGATCGCGGCCGTGCTGGACTGCGAGAAGCCCGTCGTCGGCGCGGTGAACGGCACGGCGGCCGGGCTGGGCGCGCATCTCGCGTTCGCCTGCGACCTGGTGCTGGCCGCCGAGTCGGCGCGCTTCATCGAGGTGTTCGTGCGGCGCGGGCTCGTGCCGGACGCCGGCGGCGCCCATCTGCTGCCCCAACTGGTCGGGCCGCAGCGGGCCAAGGAGTTGATGTTCTTCGGAGACGCGCTCCCGGCGGCTGAGGCGCAGCGGCTGGGTCTGGTCAACCGGGTCGTCACGGACGGCGAGCTGGAGCGGACCGCCCGTGCGTGGGCGGCCCGGCTGGCGTCCGGCCCGACCCGGTCCCTGGCGCTGACCAAGCAGCTGGTGAACGCCTCGCTGGGGGCCGACCGTGCCGCCGCCTTCGCGGCGGAGGCGTGGGCCCAGGAGATCAACCTGACCACGGAGGACGCCGGGGAGGGCCTGCGGGCGTTCGTGGAGCGCAGAAGCCCGACGTTCCGGGGGCGGTGAGACGCGGTCGCCCCTTACCCCGGGGCGGAGCCGCCCTCGGCCGGCCTGAGGATGCGCAGGGTGCCGGCGTCCGGGTCGCCGAAGAGGACGAACAGTTCGGGGGCGTCCTCGCTGCCGCCGAAGGACCAGTCGGTGTCCTCACCGCAGTCGCCGTCCAGCCGGAGCCGGATGCCGTCCCGGCCCAGGTCGGTGCGGTGCTCGGCCCGCCAGTCGCCACTGCCTTCGCAGGTCACGAAGTCCTTCTCCAGCCAGTCGTCGCCCAGGGGCTCGGCGGGCAGCCGTACCGCCCGCGCCCGGCCGTCGGCGCTCAGCCGCAGCTCGGCCCCGTTCGGGCCGCGCCAGACCCCGGCGAGCCGGCCGGTGCTCAGCTTCGGGGGCTCGTACTGCTGGATCAGGCCCGTCTCGGTGGCGAGGATGCCGCCGCCCAGGGCCGCCGCGAAGAGGACGGCCGAGCCGAGCGCCGCGCGCCACCACACACCCCACGGCCGCCAGGCCCGCCGGCGCGCGAGCCCGACCCAGAGGGTGGGCAGCAGGCCCAGCGCCGCGAGGACCGGGACGGAGGTGCCGAGCGGCCAGAGGGGGGCCGTCAGCGCGCCCCAGACGGCGGCCGGAGCCGCCGGGGCGAGCAGGTGCCAGACCCAGGCGGGTCCCCCGAGCCGGCGGACGGCGAGCCGGGCGAGGACCACCGAGGGAAGGGTGAGCGCGAACGTCACCACCATGCCCAGCAGCGGCAGCAGCAGCGGCGCGAAGAGGAGCACGCACAGCGCGCCGAGGGCTCCGCCGCTGCCCGCGCCGTAGTCGTCCTTGGTCGTGGCGGCGTCGATCCACCACAGCAGCCCGGCCGCCGGAAGCTGCGCCCCGCCGACGGACGCGGCCGCCCCCAGATCGGTGGCCGACCACAGGGCCGGCCCCGTTCTCCGGCCCTGCTCGTCCGTGTGTTGCTCGCGTATGCGCTGCTCGCGCGCGTTTCCCCACCCCATGGCCGCACAGCGTAAGGACAGGCGGGGACGGGGACGACGCCGGGGCGGCCCGGGACCCTTACTGGCAGGCGGCGTGCGGCGGGCGGGGAGAGGCGGGACGCGGAGCGGGATGTCCGGGCGGGGACGCTCGAAGGCCGTGCCGCGGCGCTCGGCGAGGGTGCGGAAGCCGTGTCGTGATCAATCGCCGTGCCCCGGCTCCGGTCCGTCACCGAGAAGAGGCGGCTCCGGCCCTTCCTGTCTGACGCACCGTCAGCTTCAATGAGGGAATGATGGGACACGCCGGGGCGGCCGCCGCCGCCGTCCGATATCTGGGGCCGGCGCGCGGGCCGGCGGAGCCTCTGCCGCGTCCGGAGTTGCGGTGCGTGCGGGAGGACGAGCGGGCGCCGGTGCAGCCGGGGGAGTTCCGGCGGGTGCTCGGGAGCTTCGCGAGCGGCGTGACCGTGATCACGGCGCCGGCCGCCGAGGGCGAACCCGGTCCCGCCGGTTTCGCCTGCCAGGCCTTCTCCTCGCTCTCCCTGGACCCGCCCCTCGTCTGCTTCATGGTGGGCCGCACGTCCACCACCTGGCCGCGCATCGCCCGCGCGGGCGTCTTCTGCGTCAACGTGCTCGGCGCCGGACAGGACGAGCTGTGCCGGGCCTTCGCGGTGAGCGGCGCCGACAAGTTCGCGGGGGTGGCGTACGACGCGGCGCCCGCCTCCGGGTCGCCGCGCCTGGCCGGCGCCGCCGCCTGGATCGACTGCGCCGTCCACGCCGTGCACCCCGGGGGCGACCACCTCGTCGTGGTGGGCCGGGTGGCGGCCCTCGGCGCGTGCGAGGACAGCGATCCGCTGCTCTTCCACCGCGGCCGCTTCGGCCGCCTCGGCGCCCGCTAGTGCTGCCACCGGAAAGGTTCACCGGCTCGAGACGCCCGGCACGGCACCAGGTCCGGCCCGGCCACGCGCCGCGCGGCCCGACGCGCGGCCGGGCGACGGGTTCGGGCGGGTGCACGCCGGGCGGTTCGGCGACCCGCGGGTTTCACCTGCCCCGCCGATCACCGCCACCGGACGGTCGGCGG
>NZ_JBLEBI010000216.1:0-10315 GCF_047340315.1 Streptomyces sp. AF1A | reverse complement strand
GCGTGCGACGGTGGCGCCGGGGCCGGCGGGGTCCGGGGGGCCGTCGCCGTTCCAGGTCAGCGTGACCGTGATCGCCGCCTTCGCCTCGCCGTCGGCCAGCAGCCCCACCACCTTGCCGGCCTTGGCCGTCAGCTCGATGCCGAACTCCACGCTCACCTCGTCCGGCCGCACCGCGCGCAGCGGGCCGGACAGCGACCGCGCGACACCGGTGATCAGCGAGTGGAGGCTCTCCACGCTCGCCTCCACGCGTTCGGCGAACCCGGTGTCCGTGAACGACAGCTCCCCCGACGGCACGTCCAGCTCCTCCGCCGCGGACACCCGGGCCCAGACCGGCGTCCCGTCGGGCAGCTGGATTCGGGCGACCCGCGTGGTCCCACTGCTCGTCCCGTGGCTCGTCTCCCGGTTCATCGCTCTCCCCCGTTCCCCGTGGCAGCCCGGCGGCCCGGAAAGCCGCGGGCTCCCTGCGCCTATCATTTTTTTGTCACGTCGCGGCTTCCCGGACGAAAGGGTCGCACCTCTCTTCTGTTCGCAAGGAGGGGTTCTTCCCGTCCGGAAGCGGCCCTACCCCTGCACTGACCGACGGAGCACGATCCATGTACTTCACCGACCGAGGCATCGAAGAACTGGAGAAGCGGCGCGGCGAGGAAGAGGTCACCTTCGAGTGGCTCGCCGAGCAGCTGCGCACCTTCGTCGACCTGAACCCCGACTTCGAGGTCCCGGTGGAGCGACTGGCGACGTGGCTGGCCCGGCTGGACGACGAGGACGACGAGTAGGGCGAGCGGGACGCCGGGTTCCTCGGGCGGCTCGCTTCGCTTGGGCGGGTCCGCCCGGCTCGGCAGGCCCGGGCGGCCCGGTTCGGCGGGCGGCTCACTTCGGTTCGGCGAGTGCGCCCGGCTCGGGTTGCCTGGCGGCTCGCCTCGGTTCGGCAGGCCCGCCCGAACCGGTTCCTCGGGCCACTCGCTTCGGTCCAGCAGGTCCGCCCCGCTCGGTCTCCCGGGCGCGTCGCCTCGCTGCGGCGAGCCCGAGGGGCGGGTTCGGCAGGCCCGGGCGGCCCGGTTCGGCTCCGCCCGGCGTGGGTTCGGCGCGCCCGTCGGCCCCTCGGTACGGCATTCCCGGCGCCCCGTGCGCCACGAGCAGCAACGCCGCCGCCTCCAGCCCGGCATCGACCGGCTCGGCGCCCTCGCCTGCCGCACCGCTCACCCGACGCAGCGTCTCCTCCCCCGCGACGCCCCCGTCACGGCGTCCCCCGCCGCACCACTCACCCGCCACGGCGTCCTCCGGCAGCACCGCTCCCCGTCCTCTGCCCCACCGCTCCCCCGCCACGGCGTCCCCCCGGGCACCAGCCGGGCACCAGTACGCTCCCGTGCCGGCCCGCGGGGGCGAAGTGCCGTCCGCTCGTGGCGCAGCGGGGCGAGAAGGCCGACGGGCTCCGGCTCGGCGCGGCAGCAGGGCCCAGGTGGCGGATGCGGCGGCCCCGGAGCCGCGCCGGAACGCGTCCATCGGCACGCCCGCACGCCGGGCAGTCCGCCCCGTGACGCCCGGCGACGAAGCCAACGGACCGGGTCGTCGTCCGCAGTCGCCCGAAAGGGTGCCTTGACTTCCGGCGGCCACGATATATCGTGTTTCCCAGAGGACGCGATATGGCGCGTCGCGACCGTGTATGGCCGAGGAGGTCACCATGTCCGAGTGGTCCGTCGACGAGCCCCGGAAGCTCACCTTCGACACCCCCGTGCGCGACCTCCACGTCCGCATCGTCAACGGAACGGTGAACGTCGTGGGCACGGACGAGGGTTCCGCCCGGCTGGAGATCTCGGAGATCGAGGGCCCGCCCCTGGTGGTGACCGAGCGGCGCGGCACCCTCACGGTGGCCTACGACGACCTGCCCTGGAAGGGCTTCCTGAAGTGGCTCGACCGCAAGGGCTGGCGCCGCAGCGCGGTCGTCTCCCTGGCCGTCCCGGCCGACACCCGCGTGGAGGTGGGCGTGGTCGGCGCAGGCGCGGTCGTCTCCGGCATCCGCGGCCAAGCGGTGGTCAAGGGCGTCACCGGCGACACCACCCTGGTCGGCGTCTCCGGCCCGGTCCGCGCGGACACCGTGTCGGGCAACCTGGAGGCGCAGTCCGTCACCGGCGAGCTGCGCTTCAACTCGGTCTCCGGAGATCTGACCGTGCTCGACGGCTCGGGCCCGTCCGTGCGGGCCGACTCCGTCAGCGGCGCCATGATCATCGACCTCGCCCCCGACGGCCCGACCGACGTCGGCCTCACCAGCGTCTCCGGCGAGATCGCCATCCGCCTGCCGGATCCGGCCGACACGCAGGTCGATGCGAACACGGCGAGCGGCAGGATCTCCAACGCGTTCGACGGGCTGCGCGTGCAGGGCGACTGGGGCGCCCACAGGATCACCGGCCGGCTCGGGGCGGGCACCGGACGGCTGAGGGCCACCAGCGTCTCCGGCTCGATCGCCCTGCTGCGCCGCCCGCCGCGCGAGGCCGAGGACGACACCGGGTGGGAGGCCGAGCCGCCGCGGCACCCCGACGCCGCGAGCGCACCGCACTCCGGCCCGGGGGACGATTCTGCCGCCGGTCCGGGCGGCGAAGCCGGTGACGCCCCGGCCGACGGCACGACCGACAAGAAGGTGCTCTGACATGCCCCCCGTGTTCGCCCACGGCCGCCTCCGCCTGTACCTGCTCAAGCTGCTCGACGAGGCACCGCGCCACGGCTACGAGGTGATCAGGCTCCTGGAGGAGCGCTTCCAGGGCCTGTACGCGCCCTCGGCGGGCACGGTCTATCCCCGCCTGGCGAAGCTGGAGGCCGAGGGCCTGGTCACGCACACCACCGAGGGCGGCCGCAAGGTGTACGCCATCACGGACGCCGGCCGCGCCGAACTGGCCGACCGCAGCGAGGAGCTGGCCGACCTGGAGCTGGAGATCCGCGAGTCCGTCGCGGAACTGGCCGCCGAGATCAGGGCCGACGTGCGCGGCGCGGCCGGCGATCTGCGCCGGGAGATGCGTGCCGCCGCCTCCGAGGCCCACCGGGGCGCCAGGACCGGCGCGGGCACCTTCGGGGAGTACGGCGACCTGGGCGACAAGGAGGCCTGGCGGGCCGCCAAGGAGGAGATGCGCCGGGTCAAGCAGGAGTGGAAGGAGCAGGCCCGCCGCGCCAAGGACGAGAGCCGGCGGGCGCGCGAGGAGGCCCAGCGGGCCCGCCGCCAGGCCCAGGAGGCGCAGGCGCGGGCGCGGGCCCAGGCGCAGGAGGAGATGCAGCGCATCGCCCGCCGGGTCCAGGACAAGGTCCAGGACCACTTCGCCCGGGGCGACTGGCCGAAGGGCGTCCGCGAGGGCCTGACCGAACTGGCCAAGGAGTTCGGCGACTTCGGGAAGGACGTCGGCAAGGAGTTCGGCAAGGACCGGGGCTTCGCCCGCACCGCGGAGGGCCCGGACGGACCCTCCGTGACCTGGGAGGACGTCCCGGCCGAGTACGAACCCTCCTGGGCCCACGAGGACTTCACCGGCGATCCGGCCCGCGACCTGGACCGCCTGCTGGACCGCTTCCGCGACGACATCCGCGACGCGGCCCGCGACCACGGCGTCAGCCCCGCCCAGCTGCGCGACACCCGCCTCCACCTGTCCACGGCGGCGGCCCGCATCGCGGCGGTGCTCCGCGGGCCGGAGTCCTGAGCGCGGCGGCGGGACACGCTGCGGCGCCCCGGCCGGCGGCCGGAAGCGGCGGGCCCGTGTCCCGCCGAGCCCGCCGCGCGGCGGCCCGCCGGAGCGTCAGGCGTTGGTGAGCACGATCTTGCCGAACTGTCCCCCGGACGCCAGCCGTTCGAAGCCCTCCCGGGCCCGGTCCAGCGGCAGCTCCTCGTCGATGACGGGCCGCACCCCCGTCGCGGCGCAGAAGGAGAGCAGGTCCTCCAGCTCGTCCTTGGTGCCCATGGTGGAGCCGACCACCTTCAGCTCGAGGAAGAAGATCCGGGTCAGCTCGGCGTGCGAGGGCCGGTCACCGCTGGTGGCTCCGGAGATGACGACGGTCCCGCCCGGCCGCAGGGACTTGATCGAGTGGGACCAGGTCGCGGCACCCACGGTCTCGATCACGGCGTCCACCCGCTGCGGCAGCCGCGCCCCCGGCTCCACGGCCTCCACGGCCCCGAGCTCCACGGCCCGCTTCCGCTTCGCCTCGTCCCGGCTGGTGGCGAAGACGCGCAGCCCTGCCGCCCTGCCCAGCACGATCGCGGCCGTGGCGACGCCACCGCCCGCGCCCTGCACCAGGACCGAGTCACCGGGCCGTACGCCGGCGTGGGTGAACAGCATCCGGTACGCCGTCAGCCACGCGGTCGGCAGACAGGCGGCCTCGGCGAAGGACAGCTCCTTGGGCTTGGGCAGGACGTTGAAGGTCGGCACGGCGACCTGCTCGGCGAAGGTGCCCTGGTAACGCTCGGTGAGGATGGAGCGCGGCTCGTTCGGGCCGACGCCGTGGCCGGTCTGGCCGATGACGGAGTGCAGGACGACCTCGTTGCCGTCCTCATCCACCCCGGCCGCGTCGCAGCCGAGGATCATGGGCAGCCGGTCCTCCGTGAGGCCGACGCCCCGCAGGGACCAGAGGTCGTGGTGGTTGAGGGAAGCGGCCCGCACCTTGATGGTGCTCCAGCCGGGACGGGCCTCGGGAGCCGGGCGCTCCCCCAACTCGAGGCCGTTGAGCGGCTGGTCGCGGTCGATTCGGGCGGCGTAGACGGCGAACATGGCTCGACGATAGGTGGGCCGGTCAACCGACGGAACCGCGGGGGCCTGTGACACATGCCCACTTGCGCAGCGCCACCCATGCGGCGCAGACCGGCACCACCGCCGGGAGCGCCCCGCCGCGCACCGGACCGATCGGGCCGGCCCGGAAGGAACCGGGTGAAAAAGAGATGGCCCCGCCCGAGGGAACCGGGCGGGGAGGAAGGGGCCCCACCCGAAAGAACCGGGTCGGAAGGGTCGGCCCCAACCGAACAAACCGACCCAAAGAGAATCGACCCCCCGAACAAACCCAGGCAGGGAAGAATCGGCCCCACTCGAACAAACCAGGTAGGGAAGAATCGGTCTCGCCTGAAAGTACCGGGTCGAAAAAGAAGAAGCCCCGCCCGGACGGACGGGGCCCTTCGGTGCGACGTCAGCGACGGGCGACGCCCTCGGCCCGTGCGGCCGCGGCCACCGCCGCGGTCACCGCGGGAGCGACCCGCTCGTCGAACGGCGACGGAATCACATAGTCGGCGGCGAGGTCGTCCCCGACCACCGCGGCCAGGGCCTCGGCCGCGGCGATCTTCATCCCCTCGGTGATCCGGCTGGCCCGCACCTGCAGCGCGCCCGCGAAGATCCCGGGGAAGGCCAGCACGTTGTTGATCTGGTTCGGGAAGTCCGAGCGCCCGGTCGCGACGACCGCCGCGTACTTGTGGGCGACCTCCGGGTGCACCTCGGGGTTCGGGTTGGCCATCGCGAACACGAAGGCGCCCTTCGCCATGGAGGCCACGGCCTCCTCGGCGACCGTGCCGCCGGAGACGCCGATGAAGACGTCCGCGCCCGCGAGGGCGTCCTCCAGCGAGCCGGTGATGCCGGCCTTGTTGGTGAACCCGGCCACCTCGCGCTTGACCGGAGTGAGGTCCTCCCGGTCGGCCGTGACGACGCCCTTGCGGTCCGCCACCGCCACATCGCCGATGCCGGCCTCGATCAGCATCTTGGCGATGGCGACACCGGCCGCGCCGGCGCCCGAGATGACGGCGCGCAGCTGCCCGATCTCGCGCCCGCTCAGGCGCGCCGCGTTGCGCAGCGCGGCGAGCGTCACGACGGCCGTGCCGTGCTGGTCGTCGTGGAAGACCGGGATGTCGAGGCGCTCCTGGAGCCTGCGCTCGATCTCGAAGCACCGGGGCGCCGAGATGTCCTCCAGATTCACTCCGCCGAACGAGGGAGCGAGCCGGACGACGGTCTCGACGATCTCGTCCACGCCGGTGCAGTCGAGCGCGATGGGCACCGCGTCGACGCCGCCGAACTGCTTGAACAGGATCGCCTTGCCCTCCATCACGGGGAGGGAGGCCTCGGGACCGATGTCCCCGAGTCCGAGCACCGCGGTGCCGTCGGTCACGACGGCGACCACCGAGGACTTCCATGTGTAGTCGTTGACCAGCTCCGGTTGCTCCGCGATCGCGGTGCACACGCGCGCGACGCCGGGCGTGTACGCGAGGGAAAGGTCGTCCTTGTCGCGGACCGGCACGGTGGCCTGCACGGCCATCTTGCCGCCGCGGTGCAGCGCGAACACGGGATCGAAGGAATCGAGGGGCTCGGCCCCGCCGTCCTGATCCGCTGTGTTGTCGCTGCGAGGATTGACGATCTCCGCTGCCACTTTGTTCTACCCCTTAGGTATGCATGGTTTGAGGGTCGACCACTCCTGGTGAGGGGTGGGCGGGCACCGCGCACGGCCCGATTGCGGATACGTACGGGTCATACGCGACGGGCGCGCCGCACACGCGCCCTGAGCCCCGGATGAGGGGTGTAAAGAACCTTCTTACCGGACGGACGGTGCCCGCACGAGTCCATTAGGTGCAAGGTCACATCCAGGAACCACAAAGCCACAGCCAGGTGACGCGCCGCTGACGTGCGGGCCGCCCCTGCCCTGACCGTCCGCCAGGGATGCGCGCAGCGGGGCTCGACTGGGGCTCGAACGCGGCGAAAACGGCGTTTTCCCACCGTCCGCATCGCGAGACACACCGAAGGTTTTCCGGCCGAAAGGCACGATTCCCGCAGATGGTTCGGCACTCAAGGACCAGGGATGTACCGACCTGATGGGGTTCGGGGGTCACCCGTTATCCGATTTTGACATAGTCGGGCACCTGGATGGCGCAGTCCGAATGGCAAGATGCCGTAAACCCCACCAGGTCGCGACACCCGATGGTGTGTGTACTCGGCGACCTGTCGGCACACTCTTCGCTCACGCCGGAGGAACCCACGATGACCGCAAGCTCCACCCGTCGTACCACCGCTGCGCACTCCAGGCTCGCTGCGGTCGGCGCCATCGCGGTCGCCGGTGCCCTGCTGCTCACCGGTTGTGGTGACCAGACGAAGGGCAAGAGCAACGACTCCGTCAGCAGCGGCGCCAAGAGCAGCGCCCCGCTGGCCGACAAGCTCCCCAAGGACATCCGGAGCAAGGGCGTGATCGAGGTCGGCTCGGACATCGCCTACGCCCCGGTGGAGTTCAAGGACTCCTCCGGCAAGGCCGTCGGCCTGGACCCGGACCTCGCGGACGCCCTGGGCAAGCAGCTCGGCGTGAAGCTCGAGTTCAAGAACGGCACCTTCGACGCCCTGATCACCGGTCTGCGCTCGAACCGCTACGACATCGCCATGTCCGCGATGACCGACAACAAGAACCGCCAGGAGGGCGTCGACCCGGACACGGGCAAGAAGGTCGGCGAGGGCGTCGACTTCGTCGACTACCTGACCGCCGGTGTCTCGATCTACACCCGCAAGGGCGACACCCAGGGCATCACCAGCTGGTCGGACCTGTGCGGCAAGAAGATCGCCGTCGAGCGCGGCACCGTCTCGGAGGACCTGGCCAAGCAGGAGGCCAAGAAGTGCCCGAGCAGCAAGAAGCTGACCATCGAGGCCTTCGACGACGACCAGCAGTCCCAGACCCGACTGCGCTCCGGCGGTGTGGACGCCGCCTCCTCCGACTTCCCGGTGGCCGCGTACGCGGTGAAGACCTCCGGCGGCGGCAAGGACTTCCAGATCGTCGGCGACCAGGTCGAGGCGGCCCCGTACGGCATCGCCGTCTCCAAGAGCAAGACGCAGCTGCGCGACGCCCTTCAGGCCGCGATGAACGCCATCATCAAGAGCGGCGAGTACCAGAAGATTCTCCAGAAGTGGGGCGCCGAGGACGGCGCCGTCAAGGAATCCGTCATCAACGGCGGCAAGTGACCCGCGGCAGCGGCCACTGAGAGGCAACACCCGTGACTGACATCGAGAAGACGGCCGGGGAGCGAGGCGCTCCCCCGGCCCGCCCGGAAGCCGTCAAGGCCATCCCGGTCCGACACTACGGACGCTACGTCTCCGCCGTCGTCGCCATCGCGATCCTCGTCGCGATCGTCTACGCGTTCGGCCAGGGCAAGATCAACTGGCACGCGGTACCCGACTACTTCTTCGACCACCGGATCATGACCGGCGTCGGCAAGACCCTGCTGCTGACGGTCCTGTCGATGCTGATCGGCATCGTCGGCGGCATCGTCCTCGCCGTCATGCGGCTGTCGAAGAACCCGGTGACCTCGTCGATCTCCTGGTTCTACATCTGGTTCTTCCGCGGCACGCCGGTCCTGGTCCAGCTGTTCCTGTGGTTCAACCTGGGCCTGGTCTTCGAGTACATCAACCTGGGTCCGATCTACAAGAACTACTGGTCGGACTTCATGACGCCGCTGCTGACGGCGCTGCTCGGCCTCGGCCTGAACGAGGCCGCGTACATGGCGGAGATCTGCCGGGCCGGCCTCCTCGCGGTCGACGAGGGCCAGACCGAGGCGGCCCACGCGCTGGGCATGAGCCACGGCAAGACCCTGCGCCGGGTCATCATCCCGCAGGCGATGCGCGTGATCGTGCCGCCGACGGGCAACGAAGTGATCAACATGCTGAAGACGACCTCGCTCGTGGCGGCCGTCCAGTACCCCGAGCTGTTCCGCTACGCCCAGGACATCGGCCAGAACTCCGGCGCCCCGGTGGAGATGTACTTCCTCGCCGCGGCCTGGTACCTGATCATGACCTCGGTGCTGAGCGTCGGCCAGTACTACATCGAGCGGTACTACGCCCGCGGCTCCAGCCGCAGCCTCCCGCCGACCCCCTGGCAGAAGGTGAAGGCCAACATGTTCTCGCTGGGCCGTCCGAGGGGAGCGGTGGGCGTATGACCGACAAGCCGAGCACGACGCAGGACACCCCGCCGGCCGCGGCCGTCCCCATGGTCCGGGCGGAGGGCGTGCACAAGTCCTTCGGGCACGTGGAGGTCCTCAAGGGCATCGACCTGGAGGTCAAGCCGGGCGAGGTGTTCTGCCTCATCGGCCCCTCCGGTTCGGGCAAGTCGACCTTCCTGCGGTGCATCAACCACCTGGAGAAGATCAACGCCGGGCGGCTGTACGTCGACGGCGAGCTGGTCGGCTACCGCCAGCAGGGCGAGAAGCTGTACGAGCTGCGTGACCGCGAGGTCGCCATGAAGCGCCGGGACATCGGCATGGTCTTCCAGCGCTTCAACCTGTTCCCGCACATGACCGCGCTCGAGAACGTCATGGAGGCGCCGGTCCAGGTCAAGGGCCGGAGCAAGACGGAGGCCCGGGAGCGGGCCATGCAGCTGCTGGAGCGCGTGGGGCTGGCCGACCGGGCCGGGCACTACCCCTCGCAGCTCTCCGGCGGCCAGCAGCAGCGAGTGGCGATCGCCCGGGCCCTGGCGATGGACCCGAAGCTGATGCTGTTCGACGAGCCGACCTCGGCCCTGGACCCGGAGCTGGTGGGCGACGTCCTGGACGTCATGCGCGACCTCGCCCAGTCCGGCATGACCATGGTCGTCGTCACCCACGAGATGGGCTTCGCCCGCGAGGTGGGCGACAGCCTGGTGTTCATGGACGAGGGCGTGGTGGTCGAATCCGGTCACCCGCGGGACGTGCTGACCAACCCGCAGCACGAGCGGACCCAGTCGTTCCTGTCCAAGGTGCTGTAGGCGCACGGAACACACGAAGAGGGGCGGTACGGATCTCCGTACCGCCCCTCTTCGTGTGCCCCCGCTACGGCAGCAGCTGGGGCTCGAGCGCCAGTGCCCGCACCTGCGCCCGGGTCAGCGGGAACGTCGTGAGCACCGGGCCCTGCGAGCCCCGGCCCAGGAAGCCCGTCCAGTCACCGATGGCCAGTGCGCTGCCGTCGCTGCGCAGCAGCCGTGCCTCCAGTCTGGTTCCGGTGTACGTCGGCTGGTTGGCCTTCATGCCGGACCACTGCAGGATGCTCAGCAGGCCGCCGGCCACCTTCTCGCTGGTGCACCTGGTCAGCTCGGGCGGCTGGTGCGGCAGCGCGCAGGGATCCTGCTCCACTCCCTTGGCCTTGACCGCCTTCGCCGGCATCACGCGCACGGTGACGTACCCGACCCCGTCCTTCCGGGCGATCGCGTAGTCCCCGTCGTACGGCCCCACGTCCTTCGGCAGCGGCGCGTTCGGCACGCCCTTGATCAGCCGCAGCAGCGAGACCTCCCGGACGTTGCCCACGCCCGGCGGCAGCAGCTTGGCGAACCCGGCCGCACCGCCGCCGAACTCGCCGGCGGTCGGCGCGGCGGC
>NZ_JBLEBI010000215.1:0-10347 GCF_047340315.1 Streptomyces sp. AF1A | reverse complement strand
GAGGGCGGCGGGCGAGGCAGCCGCGCGCGGCCGACCTGCACCTGCGCCTGCGCTCGGAGCTGGGCCGGATCGACGAGCAGTTGCGCTCCCTGCTGGCCTCCATGGACCGGCTGCAGGGCCTGCTGGACGCGGTGGTGGCCATCAGCCGGGAGGTGGAGCTGCCCGCGGTGCTGCACCGCATCGTGACCACCGCCATGGATCTGGTCGGCGCCCGCTACGGGGCCCTGGGCGTGCTCGACGAGTCGGGAAAGCGCCTGGAGCAGTTCATCACGGCCGGCCTGTCCGAGGGGGAACGCCTGGCCCTGGCCGAGTCCGGCCTGCCCCGTGGTCTGGGCGTCCTCGGCCACCTGATCCGCTACCCCGACCCGCTGCGGATCGACGACATCCCGGCCCATCCGGCCTCCACCGGTTTCCCGCCCGGCCACCCGCAGATGCGCAGCCTGCTCGGCGTCGCCATCAGCGTGCGCGGTGAGATCTACGGCGACCTCTATCTCTCGGAGCGGCTCGACGGACAGCCCTTCGACCGGCACGACGAGGACGTCGTCGTCGCCCTGGCCGGTGCCGCCGGGATCGCGATCGAGAACGTCCGCCTGTTCGAGCGGATTCGTATGGGCGCCGAGCAGTTCCAGCGGCTTCTGCTGCCCACCCTGCCCGACCTGCGGCCGTTCAGCGCCGCCGCCATCTACCGGCCCGCCGCGGAGCCCAGTCAGCTCGGCGGGGACTGGTACGACGCCATTCCGCTGTCCGACGGCGTCGTGGCCGTCGTCATCGGTGACGTGGTCGGCCACGACCTGAAGGCCGCCGCCGCCATGGCCTCCACCCGCAACATGCTGCGCGCTCTGCTGTTCGACCAGAGCAATCCGCCCGGCAGGGTCCTCGCCCTGCTCGACCACGCCCTGGAGGCCATCACGAACAACCCCGTCACGACCACCACGCTGGCCCGCATCGAACCGGAGGGATCCGAGTGGCGGCTCTGCTGGAGCACCGCGGGCCACGTCCCGCCCCTGGTCGTCACCCTCGACCGCCAGGCACGCTATCTGCTCGCCGAGCCCGGACTGCCGCTCGGCGTCGATCCCGAGCAGCCCCGGCCCGACCACTGCCGCCGGCTGCCCCCGGGCGCGACCGTGGTGTTCTTCACGGACGGGCTGGTCGAGCATCCTCGCCACTCCATCGACGAGAGCCTGCAGCAGCTCGCCTCACTCGCCAGCGAACACGCCTTCCTGCCCCTGCCCGAGTTCGTGCGGGAACTGGCCGATCACCACCCCAGCGACGGGCACGACGACATGGCCATCCTCGCCGTGCGCACCCCGCGTGGCTGACGCCCGGACCCCCGGCACGCGCCGCGTGGAGGATGCGGGGCATCCGGCGGATGATGGGCCCTGGGGCGGTGTCGACGCGGAGGTCGCCCGATGGCTGGCTCGCGATATGAAGAGCTCCGGCGTGGCGGCTCGGCCGCCCTGGAGCTCTGTGTCATCGCCGGGCTGTATTACGGTGCGGCCAAGGCGGGGCTGCTCCAGCAACTGGTGCGCGGCCAGGTCACGCCGCTGTGGCCGCCGAGCGGCATCGCGGTGGCCGCCCTGCTGCTGCGCGGTCCGCGGGTCTGGCCCGCCATCGCGCTCGGCGCGTTCCTGGTCAACCTCTCGCTGGGGCCGACGCTCCCGGCCGTGCTCGCGATCACGGCCGGGAACACCCTCGCTCCCGTGTGCTCGTACCTCCTGCTCCGCCGGACCGGGTTCCGCAACGAGCTGAGCCGTCTGCGGGACGCGCTCGCGCTGATCTTTCTCGGTGCGTTCACCGGGATGCTCGTCAGCGCGACGACGGGCAGCACCGCCCTGCTCCTCGCCGGCGCACTGGACGCGGGCGGCTACGGGCCGACCTGGTCCGTCTGGTGGACCGGTGACGCGATGGGCGTCCTGGTGGTCACGCCGGTCCTGCTCGTCCTCCGCTCGCTGCACCTACCGAGGAACGCGCCGCCGCTGCGGTGGGTGGAGGCACTGCTGCTCCTCGCAGCGACCGCCGGCGTCGGTTTCGTCGAGACCAGTGACACGCCGATGCTGTTCCTGGGGTTCCCCGTGCTGGTCTGGGCCGCCTTCCGGTTCCAGCTGGCCGGGGCCGCGCCCTGCGCGCTGGCCGTGTCGACCTTCGCGATCACGACCGCCGCCCGGCAGAGGGGCCCGTTCGCCAGTCACGACCTGCTCACCGACATGATCGCCCTGCAGGCGTTCAACGGCTCCGCCGCGCTCACCGCACTGCTGGTCACGGCGGTCGTCAGCGAGCGGAACGAGATCCAGCGGGAGATCGTGCGGACCTGCGGGCAACTCGCCGCGATGGCGACCAGGATCACCACCGGCGCCCGGCTCCCCCACGGGGAGGAGGGGACGGAGAGGTTCCCGGACGGGGTGAGCGGCCTGGGGGGCCGGCCCGCCGGACCGAGCGGTGGGACAGGGTTCCCCGGGGAAGAGGCGGCACCGGCCGCAGCCGCCGGCGGGCCGGGCGACGCGACGGGGTTCCCCGGCGGGGAACGCCGGACGACCGGGTTCCCCGAAACCCCTGAGAAGGCCACGGAACCGCCCGACAGGGAGCACCGGACGGCACGGTTCCCCGACACCACGGACAGGACCGCGGGACTCCCCGGCATCGAGAGTGAGACCACGGGAGTTGCCGGCAGGGGACACGCGCGGGAGGAACCCGGCGGACAGGGCGATCGCACGACCGGTGTCCCCGAGCGGGAGAGGGGCCGGCAACGGCAAAGGCCGTCTCCTCGTCCGTGAGAAGACGGCCTGCGACCGGCCCCGAGGCTGGTCGGGACGACAGGATTTGAACCTGCGACCCCTTGACCCCCAGTCAAGTGCGCTACCAAGCTGCGCCACGTCCCGCTGCGGTCTCACGCGAATACTTCGCGTGATCACGCAGGTCAACCCTACCGCACTCGGGCGGGTGCCGGTGCCGCCTGGGCCGGGGCGGCGTCCACGACGCGGGCGGGGCGGCGGACCGGGACGAGCAGGGCGGCGCCGACCGCGCCCAGGCACAGGACGGTGAGCAGGGCCCATCCGTGGGTGTAGCCGGAGGCGTACGGCAGCCCCGAGGCCTGGAGCCGGCCGGTGACCAGGACGCTGGTGAGCGCGGCGCCGATGGAGCCGCCGATGGTGCGGATGTTGGCGTTCATGCCGGTCGCGGCGCCGGTCTGCTCGGGCGGCACGCTGCCCACGACGAGGTTGGCCATCGAGGCGAAGGCCAGCCCGATGCCCAGCCCGAACAGGCCCGCGACGACGGCGATCTGCCACTGGTCGCCGTGCCAGAGGGTGAGGAAGCCGCAGGCCAGCGCCCCGAGGGCGGCCCCTGTGGTGAGCAGCGCCTTGGCGCCGACGCGGGGCTCCAGGCGGCCCGAGAGGACACCGGAGAGGAACATCGCCAGCAGCATCGGCAGCATGAGCAGGCCGGAGGCGGTGACGCTCGCGCCGAAGCCGTAGCCGGCCGCGGACGGCGTCTGCACGAAGGCGGGCAGGAAGGACCAGATCGCGTACATGCCCGCGCCGAAGAGCAGCGCGGCCGCGTTGGTCGTCCACACCGCGGGCAGGCGCATCACGCGCAGGTCGATCAGCGCGTTGCGGGAGCGGGACTCGGCCGCCAGCCACAGGGCGAACAGCACGACGGCGGCGGCGAACAGGCCGAGCACCCTGGGCGAGCCCCAGCCCCACTGGCCGGCCTGGCTCAGCGGGAGCAGCAGGGCCACCAGCCAGGCGGAGAGCAGCGCCGCACCCGCCCAACTGACGCGTCCCTCGGCCCGCTTGGGCGACTCGGGGACGTAGCGCACGGCGATCAGGGTGGTCGCGGCGACGACGGCGACCGGGATCCAGAACAGCCAGTGATAGTCGAGCGCGGAGACGATCGGCCCGGCGGCCACGATGCCGACCCCGCCGCCGGCGGCGATCACCGCGGAGAGGTTGCTGATGCTCCCGCTGACCTCCCCCGCGGCGAACTCGTCCCGGATGATGCCGAAGGACAGCGGGAAGAGGGCGCCGCCCACGCCCTGCACGATCCGGGCGATGATGAGCACGCCGATGCCGGGAGCCAGCGCGGCGGTGAGACAGCCCGCGAGGACGGCGAGCAGGACGGCGACGAGGGTGCGCTTCTTTCCGACGAGGTCGCCGACGCGGCCGAGGATCGGGGTGAAGACCGAGGCGGACAGCAGGTAGGCCGTCATCACCCAGGTCGCGGTGGACTGGGAGGTGTGCAGCGCGTGCTGGACGGTCGGCAGGGCCGGCGCGATCAGCGACTGCAGCATCGAGAACACGCCCGCACCGGTCGCGAGGACCGCGAACGTGAGGCGCGAGGACTTGCGGGGCATGAAGAAGCCTCTCCGAAGGGGAGCAGGTGTGCGTGGGTGGAGGCGGGCGGCGCATCGCCGGGCACGTCTGCCCAGGGCGGAGCCGCTCCCGCACTGCTAAAGTGGAGGTACCCCTCCACTGTAGCGGAGGGATTCCTCCGCTTCAACCCGTTCCCGACCCTGGAGGCAGCAGTGACGGCCACGCCGTTCCCCGCCGGCGAGATCGTGGCGGCCCGCCGGCCGCACCGCAAGGACGCCGCCCGCAACTTCGACGCCCTGCTCGACGCCGCCCGCGAGGCGTTCGCCGAGCACGGCGCGGAGGCCTCCCTGGAGGACATCGCCCGCCGCGCGGGCGTCGGCATCGGCACGCTGTACCGCAACTTCCCCACCCGCCGCGATCTGTTCGAGAGCGTCTACGCGGACGAGGTGAACGCCCTGTGCCGGGCGGCGGTGGACGTGGCGGACCGGGAGCCGTGGGAGGCGCTGACAACGTGGCTCGACCGGTTCGCCGGATACATGGTCACCAAGCGCGCGGTGCGCGAGGCCCTGAACGACGAGTCGGAGATCTTCCAGGCCTGCCGGGAGTCCATGTACGGCGCGGGCGGCCCGTTGCTGGAGCGGGCGCAGAAGGCGGGCGTGGCGCGCGCGGACATGGACTTCGGCGATCTGCTGCGGCTGGTCGCGGGGGTCACGGCGACGGCGTTCGAGGACGACGCCCAGCGCGACCGGGTCCTGGCGATCGCGCTGGACGGGGTGCGCACCGGCCGCTGACCCACCCGCCTCCGCCTACTTGATCAGCGCGTTCGCCACCACCACGAGCAGCCCCAGCAGCACGCCTCCCGGTCCCATGAGGACGGCGGCCGGGCACCGGCGCCCCGACCAGCGGGCGGTGACCAGCCCGTGCCCGAAGAGGATCGCGCTGTTGAGGGCGAACGCCGGGTGTGCCAGTGCGCGCGACCCGACGAAGTGTCCTGCCACCAGGGCCGTTGCCGCACACACTGTCGACGCCGGCCGGGGAGCCGCCCTGGCTAGGGTCGCCCCATGACGCACAGCTTCGCGCTCCACATCCCCGACGCCGGCCTCGAACCCGAGCCCCTCGACCCGGAGCAGATCGTCTCCGGGAACCCGGAGGTCACCGGAAAGGTGGTCTGGGAGTCGGACGACGGCCGGCAGATCCGCGGGATCTGGCAGATCACGCCGGGCGTGGTCACCGACACCGAGGCGGACGAGCTGTTCGTGGTGATCAGCGGCTCGGCGACGATCGAGGTGGAAAACGGCCCGACGCTGCGGGTCGGCCCCGGCGACATGGCGGTGCTGCGCGCGGGCGACCGTACGACGTGGACCGTGCACGAGACGCTGCGCAAGGCCTACGCGATCAGCCTGTGAGCCCGGGCGGCGGCGCCGTCGTACCCCGGATCTCCAGCATCGGTGCGGCCAGGTGCACGCGCCCCTCGGCCGCCGGCCGCTCGAAGCGGTCCAGCAGGCAGCGGGCGGCGCGCCGGCCGACCTCGTGCGGGGCGGTGTCGACGGTGGTCAGCCAGACGTGCCGCAGCCGGGAGATGCTGGTGTTGTCGTAGCCGGCCACCGACAGGTCGCGCGGCACCCGCAGACCCAGCTCCCCGGCAGCCGAGAGGGCGCCCACCGAGGCCATGTCGTTGACCGCGAAGAGCGCCGTGGGCCGCTCGGGGCGGCTGAGCAGGCGCACGGTCCCGCGGTAGCCGCCCTCCTCGGTCAGGTCGCCGGGCTCGACCAGGGGTTCGGCGCCGTGCGCCCGCATCGCCGCCTCGAAGCCCCGCCGGCGCAGCTCGCCGACGGCGCCGTGGCCCGCGAGGTGCGCGATGCGGCGGTGACCGAGCCCGAGCAGGTGCTCGGTGACGAGCCGCGCCCCGCGCTCGTCGTCCCCGGCGACGACGTCCACCCGGTCCGGCTGGGGCTCGCGGGCCCCCGCCACCACCACCGCCATCCGCCGGGCGAGCGCGCCGAGCGCGCCCGCGTCCGGGACCGTGCCGACCACCACCAGCCCGTCGACGCCGAGGTCCACGAAGGGTTCGGCGAGGTCGTGGCCCATGCGCCGGTTCAGCCGGGCGTCGGCGAGCAGCATCCGCAGACCGGCCCCGTGCAGCGGGGAGTTGAGGCCGTCGAGCAGGTCCACGAACCACGGGTTGCGCAGGTCGTCCAGGAGGACGCCGACCGTGCGGGTGCGCTGTTCGCTCAGGCTGCGGGCGGCCGCGTTGGGCCGGTAGCCCAGCTCGCGCACGGCCCGCAGCACGGCCTCCCGCTTCTCGGGGCGCACCGGGCCGGAGCCGCGCAACACCAGCGAGACCAGCGACTTCGACACCCCGGCCCGTTCGGCCACGTCGCGGATCGTCGGCGGTCTCATGGCATGGACCGCTCCATGGGGCGTGCCGCGCTGTCAAAGGGTTGACACACTCGCCATGTCCGCACAAAGGTGGCGGGGACCGGGGATGGACCGGTCCAAGTCGCAGCACGGAGAGGCTGTCATGGTGGAAGAGCTGGGGGTCGCCGTCGTCGGGTTCGGCTGGATGGGCCGGGTGCACACCCAGGCGTACGCCCGTCTTCCGCACCACTATCCGCACCTCCCCCTGCGGCCACGGCTGGTCGCGGTCGCCGAGGAGGTGCCGGGCCGGGCCGAGGAGGCCGCCGAGCGGTTCGGGTTCGCCTCCGCCACACGCGACTGGCGCGAGGTCGCCGCCGATCCACGGGTGCGGGCCGTCAGCATCACCGCGCCGAACTTCCTGCACCGGGAGATCGGGGTGGCGATGGCCGAGGCCGGCAAGCACATCTGGATCGAGAAGCCGGTGGGCCTGACCGCCGGGGACGCCCGCGCGGTCGCGGACGCGGTCGCCAGGGCCGCGGTGCAGGGCGCGGTCGGCTTCAACTACCGCAACGCGCCCGCCGTCGAGGCGGCCCGCGACCTGATCGCCTCCGGCGAGCTCGGCGCGGTCACGCACGTCCGCATCCGCCTGTTCAGCGACTACGCGGCCCATCCGGACGGCGCCCTGACCTGGCGGTACGAGCGGGAGCGCGGCGGCAGCGGGGTGCTCGGCGACCTGGCCTCGCACGGCGCCGACCTGGCCCGCTTCCTGCTGGGCGACATCGCCTCGCTCACCGCCGACACCGCGATCTTCGTCCCCGAGCGCGCCCGCCCCCTGGGCGCCACCGCCGGGCACGCCCTCGCCTCCGGCGGCGCTCCCGGCCCGGTCGAGAACGAGGACTACGTCAGCTGCCTGCTGCGCTTCGCCTCCGGCGCCCGCGGCGTGCTGGAGGCCTGCCGGGTCTCGGTCGGCGAGCAGAACAACTACGGCTTCGAGGTGCACGGCACCAAGGGGGCGGTATTCTGGGACTTCCGGAGGATGAACGAACTCGCCGTCAGCCGGGGCACGACCTACCAGGACCAGCCGGTCAGCACCGTGTACGTCGGCCCGGGCGCCGGGGAGTTCGCCGCGTTCCAGCCGGCCGCGGCCAACGCCATGGGCTACGACGACCTGAAGGTGATCGAGGCCTGCCGGTTCGTGCGCTCCGTCGCCGAGGGCACCCCGCACGGCACCACGCTCGCCGACGCGGTGCACAGCGCGGTGGTGCTCGACGCGATGGCAGAGTCGGCCGCGAGCGGCAACTGGGTCAGCCTGTAGGCATGTTGTAGGGCGTGACCACCTGGATCGCGGACGGCAGCCGGGGTCCCGCGGGCGGCAGCGCGCCGTGGAAGCGCATCACCTCGTGGCAGGCCTCGCGCAGGTCCTGCCGCAGGTCGTGGTGGAGGACGGCGGACAGCCGGTGGTCCCGCAGCAGCCGCGTGTTGTCGTGGTCCAGGTCGTGGGCGACGAACACCGCGCAGTCGCGGCCGAGGTCCGCGAAGGCCTTCAGGGTGGCGTTGTTGCCGCCGCCGATGGAGTAGACGGCCCGGATCTCCGGGTCGCGTTCCAGGGCGGCCCGCACCAGGTCGTACTGGGTGGCGTCCAGGCCCTGCCCCTCGGCGATCTCCACCAGGGTCCGCTGCGGGTGCCGGGCCCGCATCACGCTGCGAAAGCCCATCTCGCGCTCCTCCTCGTTGCGGAAGAAGCCGCTGCTGAGGCTGGTGAGGACGTTGCCGGGGCGGTCGCCGAGCCACTGGCCCGTCAGATAGGCGGCGGTGGCGCCGGCGGCCCGGTTGTCGATGCCGACGTAGGCGAGCCGGCCGCTCGCGGGCAGGTCGGTGACGAGCGTGACGACCGGTATCCCGGCGGCGGTGAGCCGGCCGACGGCCGCGGTCACCTCGGGGACGTCCGGCGCCTTGAGGATCACGCCCTGCGAGCCGCGCCGGGCGATCCGGTCCAGCGTTCTGACCTGCTCCCGCACCGGACCGGTCTCGCGGAAGTGGAAGCGGGAGCGGACCACCGCCGGGTGCAGCCCGGGCAGTTCCGCCTCCAGGGCTGCACGCACCGCGGTGGTGAACCGCTCGGGCGCCTGCGCCACGATGTCGACCATGAAGGTGCGGCCGACCAGTCGGACCTGGGTGCGCTGCCGGTCGAGGTCGGCGATGGCCCGGCGCACCTCCTGCGCGGTGCTCTCCCGCACCCCTCCCCTGCCGTTCAGCACCCGGTCCACGGTGGCCTCGCTCAGCCCTGCCTGACGTGCGATCTCCCGGATCGGAAAGGGGTGGCCCATGGACCGGCTCCTCGAAGCGGTTGAGGGGTTTTTGATGGCTGCCTGCTGGTTGTTCGACGGGTTTGTACTGACAAGAATGGCAGGGCCGCGTCGCTTCTGTGACCGAAAGAAGGACACCGATGTCCGTCAGCTCCCCGTCCCGCCGGCCCTGGCTGTCCGAGCAGGACTGCGACCTCGACGCCCTGCGCGCCCTGACCGACCGGGCGACGGACCGCGCCGACTTCCCGCACGCGGCGACGGTGCGGGACAACGTGCCGGTGTACGAGGGCGAGCGGCTGCGCGCGGCCGGTCACCGGAACGAGCTGCGCGCCGAGCTCGTGCGGGCGCTCGCCGACGGTCCCGGGATCGTGGTCGTCCGCGGCGCCTTTCCCGACCCTGCGATCGTCGACCGGGTCACGGCCGTGTTCGAGGCGCTGATCGAGCGGCAGCGGGCCTCCGGCGCCGCGGCGGGGGACCACTTCGCCCGGCCGGGCGCCAACGACCGGGTGTGGAACGCGCTGGAGAAGACGGCCCGGTACGACGCGGAGGCGTTCGCCGACTACTACGCCAACGATGTGCTGGCCCTCGTCTCCACGGCCTGGCTGGGCCCCGGCTACCAGGTCACCTCGCAGGTCAACGTGGTCAATCCGGGCGGCGCCGGCCAGACCGCGCACCGGGACTACCACCTGGGCTTCCTGAGCAACGCGGCAGCGGCCGCCTATCCGGCGCACGTGCACCGCCTCTCCCCCGCGCTCACGCTGCAGGGCGCGGTCGCCCACTGCGACATGCCGGTGGAGTCGGGTCCGACGCGCTACCTGCCGTACTCGCAGTCGTACGAGCCGGGCTACCTCGCCTGGCGGCTGCCAGAGTTCCAGGCGTACTTCGAGGCCCACCATGTGCAGCTGCCGCTGGCCAAGGGCGACGCGGCCTTCTTCAACCCCGCGCTGTTCCACGCCGCCGGCACCAACCGGACGGCGGACGTGCGGCGGACGGCCAACCTGCTGCAGGTGTCGTCCGCGTTCGGGCGCGCGATGGAGACCGTCGACCGCGAGGCGGTGGTGAACGCCGTCTTCCCGGTCCTGCTCGCGCGCAAGGCCGAGGGCGCGGCACAGGAGTGGCTGGAGCACGTGATCGCCGCGAGCGCCGACGGCTACCCCTTCCCCACGAGCCTCGACAGCGATCCGCCGGTCGAGGGCCTGGCCCCGCCGTCACAGGCGGATCTGGTGCGGCGGGCGGTGCGCGAGGGGTGGGCGCCGGGACGGCTGCGCGCGCTTCTGCGGGCCGCGGCCGAGCGAAGCGAGAGCTGAAAGGGCGAAGACGGCATGGGACTTCACGACGGACTGCTGCGGGACAAGGTGGTGCTCGTCAACGGCGGC
>NZ_JBLEBI010000214.1:0-10375 GCF_047340315.1 Streptomyces sp. AF1A | reverse complement strand
GCCGTCCGGCACGGGCGCCGTCTCGCGGCCCTCGCGGAAGCCGGTGAGCGTGCCGAACGGCGGGCGCGTGTCCACGTCGTGCGCGTAGTCCACGGCCACCGCGAGCCCGCGCGCCACCCGGCCCACGGCCGACGCCCATGCCTCGTCCCGGGGCAGCCCGACCTCCGCCCGCCGCCCCTCTTCGGCCGGCAGTGGCCACCACCGCGCGAGCCACTGCGCCGCGGCACCGGTCACGGGGTCCCCGAGCCGCTCGGAGCCGTCCGGCGCGACGAGCACCAGCCGGGGCACGCCCGCCGCGTCCACCTCGACGACGTCCACGGGCACGTTGTCCAGCCACTCGTTGGCGAACAGCAGCCCGGTGAGCGCGTCCGGGGGTTCGCTCCGCCAGGCGATCCGCTCGTCCAGGCCGGCCGGACGGCCCGCGATCTCCACGGCGGACACGCGCGCGCGTGCGGCCACGCCGGCCGGCAGGGCGGCGAGCACCCCGGTGGCCAACTCGCCCCGCCCGGCCCCGAGGTCGACGAAGTCCAGCACCGGGGGCCGGCCCAGCGCCTCGTCGACCCGGCACAGCAGCCGGGCCACGGCCTGCGCGAACAGCGCCGACGCGTGCACGGACGTACGGAAGTGACCGGCCGGGCCCTCCGGGCGCAGATAGAAGCCGCCCGGCCCGTACAGCGCCGCTTGTGCCGCCGTGCGCCAGCCGCGCGCCTCGCGGAAACTCTCCGCCCCGGTCTCGTCCACCACGCGAACAGACTAGGGGCACAGATGATCATTGCCTCCACCTTGCGGAGTACGCGCGCCGGACCCGGATCGGCCCTCCGGTTGACCCCTGCACGCATCCGGTTTCCCTACTCTGGGTTACGTGCAGCGCCTCTATGACTTCCTCCGCCGCCACCCGACATGGGTCGACACCTTCTGGGCCGTCGTCCTCTTCGGGCTGTCGAGCCTGAGCGTGGTCAATCTCAGCGGGGCGCCCGGTCACCACGGCACGCTCGCCGCGGGGATGGCCGTCTCCGCGGTCCTGTGCGTCGTCGTCGCGCTGCGCCGCCGATTCCCGGAGCACATGCTGCTGCTGGCCCTCGTGACCGGGCTTGCCCAACTGGTGCTGGACGTCGAGACGACCGTCGCCGACTTCGCCATGCTGGTGATCACCTACACGGTCGCGACCATGGGCGCGCGCTGGGCCTCGCGGCTCGCCCTCACCGTGAGCCTGTGCGCGGCCGCCCTCGCGCAGATCCGCTGGCCGGCCGTGCACTCCGGGCCCTTCGGGCACATCGCCATAGCCGTCTTCCAGACGGTGCCGTTCGCGCTCGCCTGGGTGCTCGGCGACTCCATGCGCACCCGGCGCGCCTACTTCGCCCAGCTGGAGGAGCGCGCGGCCCGTCTGGAGAAGGAGCGCGAGGCGCAGTCGAAGGTGGCGGTCGCCGCCGAGCGCGCCCGCATCGCGCGCGAGCTGCACGACGTCGTCGCGCACAACGTGTCGGTGATGGTGGTGCAGGCCGACGGCGCCGCCTACGTCCTCGACACCGCCCCCGACCAGGCCAGAAAGGCCCTGGAGACGATCTCCTCGACCGGTCGGCAGGCGCTCGCCGAGATGCGCCGCCTGCTGGGCGTGCTGCGCACCGGGGAGCACCAGGAGAGCGGGGAGTACGTCCCGCAGCCCGACGTCGACCAGATCGACGAGCTGATCGAGCAGTGCCGCAGTTCCGGCCTGCCCGTCGACTTCAAGGTCGAGGGCACCCCCCGCCCGCTGCCCAGCGGGGTCGAGCTCACCGCGTACCGGATCGTGCAGGAGGCGCTCACCAACACCCGCAAGCACGGCGGGCCGGGCGCCGGCGCGAGTGTCCGGCTGGTCTACTTCGACGACGGGCTCGGCCTGCTCGTCGAGGACGACGGCAAGGGCGCCCCGCACGAGCTGTACGAGGAGGGCGGCGCCGACGGGCAGGGGCACGGCCTGATCGGCATGCGCGAGCGCGTCGGCATGGTCGGCGGCACCCTGGACGCCGGCCCCCGCCCCGGCGGAGGATTCCGCATCAGCGCCCTGCTGCCGCTCAAACCGGCGCACTGACACCGGCGCACGCCCCGCACCGGCACCTGTCGCCCCCTGGCCGACCGCAGCTCACACGGGCCGGCGCCACCGAAGACCGAACGGACGGAAGAGGACCCCATGACGATCCGCGTGATGCTCGTCGACGACCAGGTGCTGCTGCGCACCGGGTTCCGGATGGTGCTCGCCGCCCAGCCGGACATGGAGGTCGTCGCGGAGGCGGGCGACGGCGTCGAGGCCCTCCAGGTGCTGCGGTCCACCGCCGTCGACGTCATCCTGATGGACGTCCGCATGCCGAAGCTCGACGGCGTGGAGGCCACCCGGCGCATCTGCGCCGAGCCGGACGCGCCCAAGGTGCTCATCCTCACCACGTTCGACCTGGACGAGTACGCCTTCTCGGGGCTGAAGGCCGGGGCCTCCGGTTTCATGCTCAAGGACGTGCCGCCCGGCGAGCTGCTGTCCGCCATCCGCGCCGTGCACAGCGGCGACGCCGTCGTGGCGCCCTCCACCACCCGGCGCCTGCTGGACCGCTTCGCGCCGATGCTGCCCTCCACCGGCAAGGAGCCCCGGCACAAGGAGCTGGAGCGCCTCACCGACCGGGAGCGCGAGGTCATGGTGCTGGTCGCCCAGGGCCTGTCCAACGGCGAGATCGCGGAGCGGCTGGTGCTGTCCGAGGCGACCGTGAAGACCCACGTGGGGCGCATCCTGACCAAGCTCGGCCTGCGGGACCGGGTTCAGGTCGTGGTGCTGGCCTACGAGACCGGACTGGTGCGGGCGGGCGGCCACGGCTGAGGCCGACGGTGATCACCGCCTGCCCGCCGTGATCACGTCTTGGGCAGGCGGCTCACGAAGTCGGTGACGGCCGCCCGTACGTCGTCCGCCGTCCACTCCAGCCCGGTCGCGCCGACGGTGACCTCGGTGCACGCGAGGCCCGGCGCGCCCCGGTCCCAGGGGCCCGCGAACAGCAGCACCGAGGTCTCCTCCGCCTGGCGCACCGCGGCCTCCATGAGCACCTCGGGGTCGTACGGCAGCCAGACCTGGAACTGGTGGGTGTGCGGCGCCCGAGGGTGCACCCGCGCCCACGGCAGCCCGGCGGCGGCGAAACCCTCGCACAGCGCCGCGGCCACCACGCGCGCGTGCCGCACGTACTCGGGCAGCCGGGGCAGCTCCCGCTCCAGGCCGACGAGCGCGGACAGGGCGGTCGGGAACTGCTGGAAGACCATGCCGCCGTACCGGTGCCGCCAGGTCTTCGCCTCGTCGACCAGGGTCTTCGGGCCGGCGAGCGCGGCGCCGCCGAAGCCGCCGAGGGACTTGTAGAACGACACGTAGACGCTGTCGGCCAGGGCCGCGATCTCCCGCAGCGGGCGCCCGAAGTGCTCGGTGCACTCCCACAGGCGCGCGCCGTCGAAGTGCACCACCGCGTCGCGTTCCCGCGCGGCCTCGACGACCTCGGTCAGCTCCTCCCAGGTGGGCAGCACGAAACCGGCGTCCCGGAGCGGCAGTTCCAGCATCAGCGCGCCGAAGGGCTCGTCGAAGTCGCGTATCTCGGCGGCCGTGGGCAGCCGGGGCTCACCGGTGACCCGGACCGGGCGCAGGCCGCTGACCTGGCTCAGCGCATGCCGTTCGTGCACCTCGGGATGGGCGAGCGGATGCAGGGCCACCGCGGGGTTGCCGGTCCGACCCGCCCAGCAGCGCAGGGCCACCTGCTGGGCCATGGTGCCGGTGGGGAAGAACGCGGCGGCCTCCGTGCCCAGCAGCGCGGCGACCCGCTCCTCCAGGGCCGCGACGACCCGGTCGCCGTACACGTCCGCCGGCTCGTCCAGGTCGTGGACCTCGGACGCCGCCTCCAGCAGCCAGGTCAGACGGTCCCGGAGCGTGCCCCGGAAACCGGCGCGCGACAGGGTGCGCCGGGCCTCCCGTTGGGCGATCGCCCGGCGCTCGCGCACCGATCCCTGCTCGTCCTGCTGCTCGTCCCGCTGCTCGTCCTGCTCAGCCGAATCAGTCATGCCGCGGATGATGCCCTCCCGCGACCGCGCGGGCACCCGAGTTTCCCCACGGCGCACCGGGGGACGGCGTGGCACGGCGCACCGGGGGACGGCGTGGTGAAACCCACAGCCTGTGGACAACCGGTCGGCGCCGGACCGAGATAGCGTTAACATGACGAGAAATCGTTCGGTACATCGTCCGGTACCCGGAGCGGACTGGAACGGGAAGGCCGCCGTCGCGTGAGTACAGTCCACCAGCAAGACCTCAAGGACCGCCCCGCGCGGCTCACCGTCGGTGTCGTCGGCGCCGGCCGCGTGGGTCCCGCGCTGGCCGCGTCCCTCCAGCTCGCCGGACACCGTCCGGTGGCCGTCTCCGGTGTCTCCGACGCCTCCCGGCGGCGCGCCGAGACCATGCTGCCGGGCGTGCCGCTGGTGCCGCCCGCCGAGGTCCTGGACCGCGCCGACCTGGTGCTGCTCACCGTCCCCGACGACGTCCTGCCCGCACTGGTCTCAGGACTCGCCGAGACCGGCGCGGTGCGCCCGGGACAGCTGCTCGTGCACACCTCGGGCCGGTACGGCACCAAGGTCCTCGACCCGGCCCTGCGCGCGGGCGCGCTGCCCCTGGCCCTGCACCCCGCGATGACCTTCACCGGCACCCCCGTGGACGTGCAGCGCCTCGCGGGCTGCTCCTTCGGCGTCACCGCGCCCGAGGAGCTGCGGCTGGCCGCCCAGGCCCTGGTCATCGAGATGGGCGGCGAGCCGGAGTGGATCAGCGAGGAGAACCGCCCGCTGTACCACGCGGCCCTCGCCCTCGGCGCCAACCACCTGGTGACGCTGGTCGCCCAGTCCATGGAGCTGCTGCGCACGGCCGGCGTCGAGGCCCCCGACCGGATGCTCGGCCCGCTGCTCGGCGCCGCCCTGGACAACGCCCTGCGCTCCGGCGACGCGGCCCTCACCGGGCCCGTCGCGCGCGGGGACGCCGGCACGGTCGCCGCCCACATCGGCGAGCTGCGCGCGCACGCCCCGCAGACCGTCGCCGGCTACCTCGCGATGGCCCGCGCGACCGCCGACCGGGCCCTCGCGCACGGCCTGCTCAAGCCGGAGCTCGCCGAGGACCTGCTCGGTGTGCTGGCCGACGGAACCGGCGGCACGAACGGCACCAACGGCACCGAGGGGAACGACCGATGACCACCGCCCTGCTGAGCACCGCGGACGAGTTGCACGCGCGCGTACGTCAGGGCCGCCGCGCCGTCGTGATGACCATGGGCGCCCTGCACGAGGGCCACGCCACCCTCATCCGCGCGGCCCGCGAGACCGCCGGCCGGGACGGCGAGGTCGTCGTCACCGTCTTCGTCAACCCGCTGCAGTTCGGCGCGGGCGAGGACCTGGACCGCTACCCGCGCACCCTCGACGACGACCTGAAGATCGCCGAACAGGCCGGTGCCGACGCGGTGTTCGCGCCCTCGGTGGACGAGGTCTACCCGGGCGGCGAGCCCCAGGTGCGGATCTCGGCCGGTCCCATGGGCGAGCGCCTGGAGGGCGGCGCGCGGCCCGGGCACTTCGACGGCATGCTCACCGTCGTGGCCAAGCTGCTGCACCTCACCCGCCCCGACGTGGCCCTGTACGGCCAGAAGGACGCCCAGCAGCTGGCCCTGATCCGGCGCATGGTGCGCGATCTGAACTTCGGCGTCGAGATCGTCGCCGTACCGACCGTGCGCGAGGAGGACGGGCTCGCCCTGTCCAGCCGCAACCGCTACCTGTCGCCGGACGAGCGCCGTACCGCGCTCGCGCTGTCCCGCGCGCTGTTCGCGGGCGGCGACCGGCACGCCGCGCAGGAGGCGCTGCGCGCGCGGGCCCGCGAAGTGCCCTCCACGCACGCGCGTGCCGAGGCGCTGAGCGCGATAGGGGAGTCCCGGGCGGCCGCCGACGCGCACGCGGTGGCCACGGCGTCCCCCGGCGGCCCCGCGGCCGTCCGCGCCGCCGCCCGCCAGGTCCTGGACGAGGCCGCCCGCTTCGACCCTCCGCTGCATCTGGACTACCTCGCCCTCGTCGACCCCTCCGACTTCACCGAGATCGGCGACGACTTCACCGGCGAGGCCGTCCTCGCCGTCGCCGCCCGGGTCGGCACGACCCGGCTGATCGACAACCTTCCTCTCACCTTCGGAGCCGCCTCGTGAGTAGCACAGGCATACGACTGCACGCACCCGCCCCCGGCTGGGCCATCTCCGCGGACGTGGTCGTCGTCGGCTCCGGAGTGGCCGGGCTGACCGCGGCGCTGCGCTGCGAGGCCGCCGGGCTGACCACGGTGGTCGTCACCAAGGCCCGCCTGGACGACGGCTCCACGCGCTGGGCGCAGGGCGGGATCGCCGCCGCCCTCGGCGAGGGCGACACCCCCGAACAGCACCTCGACGACACCCTCGTCGCGGGCGCCGGCCTGTGCGACGAGGAGGCCGTCCGCATCCTCGTCACCGAGGGCCCCGACGCGGTGCGGCGGCTCATCGGCACCGGCGCCCACTTCGACGAGTCCTCCGCGGGCGAGCTGGAGCTCACCCGCGAGGGCGGCCACCACCGCCGCCGGATCGCGCACGCGGGCGGCGACGCCACCGGCGCGGAGATCTCCCGGGCGCTCGTGGCGGCCGTACGCGCGCGTGGGCTGCGCACCATCGAGAACGCGCTGGTGCTGGACCTGCTCACCGACGCCGAGGGCCGCACGGCCGGTGTCACGCTGCACGTGATGGGCGAGGGCCAGCACGACGGCGTGGGCGCCGTGCACGCCCCCTCGGTGGTCCTCGCCACCGGCGGCATGGGCCAGGTGTTCTCCGCGACCACCAACCCCTCCGTCTCGACCGGCGACGGCGTGGCGCTGGCGCTGCGCGCGGGCGCCGAGGTCAGCGACCTGGAGTTCGTGCAGTTCCACCCGACCGTGCTGTTCCTCGGCCCGGACGCCGAGGGACAGCAGCCGCTCGTCTCCGAGGTGGTGCGCGGCGAGGGCGCCCACCTGGTCGACGCCGACGGCGTGCGCTTCATGCTCGGCCGGCACGAACTGGCCGAGCTGGCGCCCCGGGACATCGTCGCCAAGGGCATCATGCGGCGGATGCAGGAGCTGGACGCCGAGCACATGTTCCTCGACGCCCGGCACTTCGGCGCCGAGATGTGGGAGCACCGCTTCCCGACCATCCTGGCCGCCTGCCGTGCCAACGGCATCGACCCGGTCACCGATCCCATCCCGATCGCCCCGGCCGCCCACTACGCCTCCGGAGGCGTGCGCACCGACGCCCACGGCCGGACCACGGTGCCCGGCCTGTACGCGTGCGGTGAGGTCGCCTGCACCGGTGTGCACGGTGCCAACCGGCTCGCGTCCAACTCCCTCCTCGAGGGCCTCGTCTACGCCGAGCGGATCGCCGCCGACATCGCCGCCGCCCACGCCGGAGACGGCCTGCGCACGCGAGTGCCCGAGCGGGTCCCGCACCCCGGCAGGCCCGCGCACCCGCTGCTCGCCCCCGAGACCCGGTTCGCCATCCAGCGGATCATGAGCGAGGGCGCCGGCGTGCTGCGGTCCGAGGAGTCCCTGGCCAAGGCCGCCGAGCAGCTCCAGCGACTGCACACCGACGCGCGCGACGCGCTCGACGAGAACGGCAAGACCGCCGAGCCCGGCGTCGACACCTGGGAGGCCACCAACCTCCTGTGCGTGGCCCGCGTCCTGGTCGCCGCCGCCCGGCTGCGCGAGGAGACCCGCGGCTGCCACTGGCGCGAGGACCGTGCCGAGCGCGACGACACCAACTGGCGACGCCACATCGTCGTACGGCTCAATCCGGACCGGTCGCTGGCCGTGAGCACGACCGACACCGCAGACTTCCCCCCGACCCGGTCCAACCAGCGCCCCCAGGAGCAGTGACACACGTGAGCACCGACGACCTTCCCCTCGCCCCGACCGGCGGCTGCGGCGACGGCTGCGCCTGCGGCGCGGACGGCGACGAGGAGTACCTGGAGTGCGGGCTCGACCCCGCGCTCGCCGAGCTGCTGGCCGCCGCCGGACTCGACCCGGTGGAGGTCGAGGACATCGCCACCGTGGCCATCCAGGAGGACCTGGCCGGCGGCGTGGACGTGACCACCGTGTCGACCATCCCCGAGGACGTGACCGCCACCGCCGACTTCACCGCCCGCCAGGCGGGCGTGGTGGCCGGGCTCCGGGTCGCCGAGGCCGTGCTCTCCGTGGTCTGCACGGACGAGTTCGAGGTCGAGCGGCACGTCGAGGACGGGGACCGGGTCGAGGCCGGGCAGAAGCTGCTGTCGGTCACCACGCGCACGCGTGACCTGCTCACCGCCGAGCGCAGCGCGCTGAACATCCTGTGCCGCCTGTCCGGCATCGCGACCGCCACGCGCGCGTGGGCGGACGCCCTGGAGGGCACCACCACGAAGGTCCGCGACACCCGCAAGACGACTCCGGGCCTGCGCTCCCTGGAGAAGTTCGCCGTCCGCTGCGGAGGAGGCGTCAACCACCGCATGTCGCTGTCCGACGCGGCCCTGGTGAAGGACAACCACGTGGTCGCGGCCGGCGGCGTCGCGCAGGCCTTCAAGGCCGTGCGGGAGGCGTTCCCGGAGGTGCCGATCGAGGTCGAGGTGGACACCCTGCACCAGCTGCGCGAGGTCGTCGACGCGGGCGCCGACCTGATCCTGCTGGACAACTTCACACCCGACGAGTGCGCCGAGGCCGTCGGCATCGTCCGCGGCCGGGCACTGCTGGAGGCCTCCGGCCGGCTGACCCTCGACACCGCGCGCATGTACGCCGACACCGGCGTGGACTTCCTGGCCGTCGGCTCCCTCACCCACTCCTCGCCGAGCCTGGACATCGGCCTGGACCTGCGCGAGGCGGAGTAACGGCCATGCTGCTCACGATCGACGTCGGCAACACGCACACCGTCCTCGGCCTGTTCGACGGCGAGGACATCGTCGAGCACTGGCGCATCTCCACGGACGCCCGCCGCACGGCCGACGAGCTCGCGGTGCTGCTCCAGGGCCTGATGGGCATGCACCCGCTGCTCGGCGAGGAGCTGGGCGACGGCATCGACGGCATCGCGATCTGCGCCACCGTCCCCTCGGTGCTGCACGAGCTGCGCGAGGTCACCCGGCGGTACTACGGCGACGTACCCGCCGTCCTGGTCGAGCCGGGCGTGAAGACGGGCGTGCCGATCCTCACCGACAACCCCAAGGAGGTCGGCGCGGACCGGATCATCAACGCGGTCGCGGCGGTCGAGATGTACGGCGGCCCCGCGATCGTCGTCGACTTCGGTACGGCGACCACGTTCGACGCGGTCTCCGCGCGCGGGGAGTACGTCGGCGGGGTCATCGCGCCCGGCATCGAGATCTCCGTGGAGGCGCTCGGCGTGAAGGGTGCGCAGCTGCGCAAGATCGAGGTGGCCCGCCCGCGCAGCGTGATCGGCAAGAACACGGTCGAGGCCATGCAGGCGGGCATCGTGTACGGCTTCGCCGGGCAGGTCGACGGGGTGGTCTCCCGCATGGCGCGGGAGCTGGCCGACGACCCGGACGACGTGCGGGTGATCGCCACGGGCGGGCTCGCGCCGATGGTGCTGGGGGAGTCCTCCGTGATCGACGAGCACCAGCCCTGGCTGACGCTGATCGGGCTGCGGCTGGTGTACGAGCGGAACGTGTCGCGGCTGTGAGGCGCCCGGCGCCCTGAAGGGCGCCGGGCCGGTCCCGTGGCCCCGGTCGAGGGAAACCGGCAGCGACACGCGGCGAAACAACTTACCGATTCGTCGCTTTTGTCCGATTAGCGATAGCGTCGCCGCATGCCCACGCCATACGGATCCCGCGGCGGCATGGCGTTCGGCGCGGAGGAGCTGCGTGTGCTCCGCCGTGCCCTCGCCCTCGCCCTCCACCCCGGCCAAGCGTCCGCCGAGGACGTCCAGGACTGCTTCCGCCTCGCCGAGTCGCTCGACGAGGCGGTGTGCGAGGGGGCCAGGCTGCGCGCCTTCCTGGTGGCCGACCTCGGCCGGTACCGGGCCGCGCTCCCGGGCACCGCGGCCGGCTACCTCCGCCTCCTGGAGGAGGCCCTGGGCGCCGGGCACCGGCCGACGCCGGACGACCTCGCCGCGCTCCGGGCACTGCGCGGGAACGCCGCCGCGGCGGCCCTGCTGGAGCGCTGCCAGGCGCTGGCCGAACAGGACGTGCGGGCACGCTTCGCCCAGGGCGCCCGCAGGGTCCCGGCGCCCGCCGTACCGCCCGCCCGGACCCGTCTGCTGGCCCTCCCGGGCGGCGCGGCCGCTGCCGGTCCGGGAGAGCCGGAGAAGACCGAGAAGCCCGTACAGAAGCCCACCCCGAAGCC
>NZ_JBLEBI010000213.1:0-10415 GCF_047340315.1 Streptomyces sp. AF1A | reverse complement strand
TTCCAGCAGGTGTTGGATCAAAGGAGGCCCACATGACGGCATGGACGTGGCGGTTCGAGAAGGCCGACGGGACGGAGGTCCAGCCCGTGGTGCAGCCCGAGGAGTTCACCACGCAGGGGGATGCCGAGTCCTGGATCGGGGAGCACTGGAAGGCGCTGCTGGAGGGCGGCGCGGACCAGGTGCGGCTGTTCGAGGAGAACACCGAGATCTACGGTCCGATGAGCCTGCACGCCGACGCCTCCTAGTCCTGCTCCCGTGAGGAGGGGGCCGCACCCGGGACCGTGCCGGGGCCCGCACCCGGGGCCGTGCCCCGGAACGCGGTGCCCCGGAGGCAGTGCCCCGGAGGTGGTGCTCCGGTGGCCGTGCGCCGGAGGCCGTGCCTCTGAAGGCGGTGCCCGGGCGGCCGTGCCTCGGAGGCGGTGCCCGGAAGGCCGTACCCCTCTTCACCCCTCTTCACCCCTCTTCACCCCTCTTCACCCCTCTTCACCTCCTCTCTCCTCACTGCTCGCCCAGCGTCACCTCCGCCGTCCTCCGGGTGCCGGCCCGCTGGTACGTCACCCGCGTCCGCTGTCCCGGCTGCTGCGCCGCCAGCGCCTCCGCCAGTGAGGTCGTGGTGGTGATGGACTGGCCGCCGAGCGCGGTGATGATGTCGCCGGGGCGCAGTCCGGCCGCGTCCGCCGGCCCGCCGCGCCGGACGGTGACCACCGCGACCCCGGCCGGGCGGTAACCGGCGTCCACGACGGTCCGCGCGGTGATGCCGAGCGCGGCCCGCCCCGAGTCGACGACCTTGCCCTCCTTGACGATCTGACCGGCGATCCGCTGCGCCATCGACGCCGGGATGGCGAAGCCGATGCCGGCCGCCGCGCTGCCGAGGGCGGGATCGGCCGCGGCGAGCGTCGGGATGCCGATGACCTGCCCGGCGAGATTGACCAGGGCGCCGCCGCTGTTGCCGGGGTTGATGGCGGCCGACGTCTGCACCATGTTCGCGATGGTGGCGCCGGTACCGCCGTCGCTGCGGCTCTCGCTGACGGTCCGTCCGGTCGCCGAGACGATGCCCTGGGTCACGCTGGACGACAGCCCGAGCGGCGAGCCCATCGCCAGCACGATCTGGCCCACCTCCGCCTTCTCGGAGGCGCCGAACACCGCCGGCTTCAGCCCGGCCGGCACCCGGTCCAGCTTGATCACGGCGAGGTCCTGCTCGGGGTAGGAGTAGACCAGCCTCGCGGTGAGCGCCTCCTCGCTGTTGGCGGCGGTCACCTTCAGGGTCTTGGCGTCGCCGACCACGTGCGCGTTGGTGACGATGTGGCCTCTGTCGTCGTACACCACCCCGGAGCCCAGGCTGTCGACGGCCTCGATCTGCACGACCGAGGGCAGGACCTGCCTGATGACCTTCTGGTAGGCGCTCTGCAGGTCGTCCGCGGCCATCGGCTCGACCGCGGGAGCGGTCGTCCTCGTGTCCCGCCCGGACGGGCCGGGCGAGCCGGTGCAGCCGGCGGCGAGCGCCGTGCAGCACACCAGTGCGGCGACCGCGCGGGCGGTGCGCGGTGCACTGCCGCCGGCGCGCGGGGCACGGGTGCGGAGAGCGTCCATGCCCCGAGTCTCACCGCGCGGTGATCAGCGGGCCCGCCCGGTACCCCTGAACGGGCTCAGCCCCGTACCCCGCACAGATGCAGCAGCGCCGCCACCCCGCGGTACGGGTCCGTGCGGCCGGCCCGCTCCTCGACCGCGAGCAGCGTCTCGAGATCCTCGGGGATCTCCGCGCCGTCCGCCGCCGTGTCGGTGAAGACCCGAACGCCGTACCAGGCGTGCAGCGGGGCGGCGATGCCGGCGAGGGTCGCGGTGAGCGCCGACAGCCGGTCGGCTCGCACGTCAAGACCCAGGCGGGTGGGGCTCCCCCCGCTCGAGTCCGTTCGAGAGTGGGGGAGGTAGCAGGTGGTGTCGAAGGCGGCCAGCGCGCCCGCCCAGTCCCCGGCGAGGCCCGGCCGCATGGCGAGCGCGTCGCCGTTGCGCACGAGGAGCGAGAGCAGGCCGCCGGGTGCCAGCATCCGGGCCAGGCCCGCCACCAGCGGGTCGGGCTCCTCGACGTACATCAGGACGCCGTGGCACAGCACCACGTCGAAGCTGCCCGGCAGGAAGTGCACACCGGTGTCCCGGCCGTCGCCCTGCACCAGCCGGACCCGCTCCCGTATGCCCGCGGGCTCCCGGGCCAGCGCCTCCCGCGCGGCGGCGATCATCGTCACGTCCTGCTCGACGCCGGTCACCTGGTGGCCGAGCCGGGCCAGCCGCAGCGCCTGCGTGCCCTGGCCCATCCCCACGTCGAGCACCCGCAGCCGCTGCCCGACCGGGAACCGCCCGGCTATCTGCTCGTCCAGCTGCCGGGCCACCAGCTCCTGCCGTACGACGTCGCGCAGGCCGCCCAGCTCGTTCAGCCACGCCTGCGCCGCACCCCCGGTGAAAGCGTCTGCGCTCAGGGCCGCTCTCCACGCTTGACCTGCGGCTTCGGCAGCCGGAGCCGGCGCATCTGCAGGGACCGCATCAGCGCGTAGGCGACCGCGCCACGCGTGTTCTGGTCCGCGAAGCGCTCCTTGAGCCGCTTCTTCAGCCGCAGCCCGCTGACCGCCGCGTCGACCACGATCAGCACGATCACGACCAGCCACAGCAGCAGCGCGATGCTCTGGATCGAGGGCACCCGCACCACGCTCAGCACGAGGATCACCACGGCGAGCGGCAGGAAGAACTCGGCCACGTTGAACCGCGAGTCCACCCAGTCCCGCGCGAACTTGCGGACCGGGCCCTTGTCGCGGGCCGGCAGATAGCGCTCGTCACCCCCGGCCAGCGCCTGACGCTGCCGCTCCATCGCCTGACGGCGCTCCTCGCGCTGACGCCTCGCGGCGTCCTTGCGGTTGGTCGGCGTATGGGCGACGCTGCGGCGCTGGGCCTGGGCCTCACTGCGCTTCGGCGTGGGCCTGCCCTTCGGGGCCTGCGGGTCGCGGGACTGCTTGGAGAAGTTCACCGGCACCTTGTCGGTGGGGGCCTTCTCTTCCTTGGCACGGCTACGGAACACAAAACCCAAGCGTAAGGGCTTCCCCCGCATGGACCCCAGCCCGGCGGGGAACGATCCGGCAACACCGGACGTCTGTAGAGGGACAGAGGGGGGCGTTCCGGAGGGTCGCGGCGGAGGTTCCCGGTGGGGATCACCTACTCCTCACGCCGGAGCGATACGGTCCGCAGTCGTCCTTGGGGATGAGCGCATCACTCCCCGAACAGTGCGGTAATGGAGGCAGGGCCCGTACTGTGGGTCCTGTCGCAGGATCTGTGAGCTGGAGTCCGTCAGAAGGGGGCGCGCGAAGCCCATGAGCGGTGTCATGAAGCGTATGGGGATGATCTTCCGCGCGAAGGCGAACAAGGCCCTTGACCGGGCCGAGGACCCGCGCGAGACCCTCGATTACTCGTACCAGAAGCAGCTGGAGCTGCTGCAGAAGGTCCGCCGCGGCGTCGCCGACGTGGCGACCAGCCGCAAGCGGCTGGAACTGCAGCTCAACCAGTTGCAGCAGCAGTCCTCCAAGCTGGAGGACCAGGGCCGCAAGGCGCTCGCGCTGGGCCGGGAGGACCTGGCCCGCGAGGCGCTGTCGCGCAAGGCCGCGCTCCAGCAGCAGGTGACGGACCTGGAGACGCAGCACGCGACCCTCCAGGGCGAGGAGGAGAAGCTCACCCTGGCGGCTCAGCGCCTGCAGGCCAAGGTGGACGCCTTCCGCACCAAGAAGGAGACCATCAAGGCCACCTACACCGCCGCCCAGGCGCAGACCCGGATCGGCGAGGCGTTCTCCGGCATCTCCGAGGAGATGGGCGACGTCGGCCTCGCCATCCAGCGCGCCGAGGACAAGACCGCCCAGCTCCAGGCCCGCGCCGGCGCCATCGACGAACTGCTCGCCTCCGGCGCCCTGGACGACCCGACCGGCATGGCCAAGGACGACCTCACGGCCGAGCTGGAACGGATCTCCGGTGGTACGGATGTGGAGCTGGAACTGCAGCGCATGAAGGCGGAGCTCGCCGGCGGCCAGACGCAGCAGGCGATCGAGGGCGGCACCGGCCAGGGGCAGTCCCAGCAGCAGCCGCAGGACACCCCGCGCTTCGACAAGCAGTAGTCCGGCGCCGGGACCCGAGCCGAGGAGGCCGACGTGATCGTACGGATCATGGGCGAGGGCCAGGTGAGCCTGGACGACGCCCACCTTCCCGAGCTGAACAAGCTGGACGACGAGTTGCTGGCCGAGGTGGAGAGCGGGGACGACGCGGGCTTCCGGCGTACGCTCACGGCTCTCCTGGACGCCGTGCGCCGGCGCGGTGAGCCGCTGCCGGACTCCTCGCTGGAGCCCTCGGAACTGATCCTCCCGTCGCCCGACGCGACGCTGGAGGAGGTGCGGGAACTGCTGAGCGACGAGGGGCTGATCCCGGGGTGAGCCGGGCGAACGCCTGACGCCACGGGGGAGGGCGGGTGCGTGGAGTCCCGTGCGTGCGGTTCCCCGGACCCGTCCGGGGGACCGGGCGCCGTACTGTTCACCCCGTGAGCACTCTCGACCGCGCCCGCCGCAGCCTCAAGGCGCACCCCCTGGCCCTGGACGCGGCGCTCGCCGCGGGGGTCCTGGTGTGCATGGTCGCCGGCTCCTTCGTGGTGCCCCGCGGCGCGAACGGCGTCACCTGGGGCGTGCGCACCCCCGACCCCCTGAGCCTGGTGCTCATGGTCCTCGGCGCGGCGGCGCTGGTGTTCCGCCGCCGCGCGCCCAGGACCGTCCTCGCCGTCACCGGCACCCTCTCCGTCGTCGAGTCCGTCACCGGCGACCCGCGCGCCCCGGTCGCGATGTCCGCCGTCGTCGCCCTGTTCACCGTCGCCGCGACCACCGACCGCACCACCACCGTGCGGGTCGGCCTGCTCACCATGACCGTGCTGACCGCCGCCGCCGTCCTGGGCGGCACCCTGCCCTGGTACGCGCAGGAGAACCTGGGCGTGCTCGCCTGGACCGGGATCGGCGCCACCGCCGGCGACGCCGTGCGCAGCCGCCGCGCCGTCGTGCGGGCCATCAGGGAGCGCGCCGAGCGCGCCGAGCGCACCCGCGAGGAGGAGGCCCGCCGTCGGGTCGCCGAGGAGCGGCTGCGCATCGCCCGCGATCTGCACGACGTCGTCGCCCACCACATCGCCCTGGTCAACGTGCAGGCCGGCGTCGCCGCCCATGTCATGGACAAGCGGCCCGACCAGGCCAAGGAGGCCCTCGCCCACGTCCGCGAGGCCAGCCGCAGCGCGCTGAACGAGCTGAGGGCGACCGTCGGCCTGCTCCGCCAGACCGGCGACCCCGCGGCCCCCACCGAACCCGCCCCCGGCCTCGGCCTCCTGGAAGAGCTGGCCGACACCTTCCGCAGCGCCGGGCTCCCTGTGGAGGTGGCCCGCGCCGACCACGGCACGCGGCTCCCGGCGGCCGTGGACCTCGCCGCCTACCGGATCGTCCAGGAGGCCCTGACCAACGTGCGCAAGCACGCCGGGACCGGCGCCCGGGCCGAGGTCAGCGTCGTACGCGTCGGAGCGGACATCGAGGTCACCGTCCTGGACGACGGGGCCGGCGAGGCCGCGGCGCCGGAGGCCGGCGGCGGCCACGGGCTGCTCGGCATGCGGGAGCGGGTCACCGCCCTGGGCGGCACCCTGACCACCGGCCCCCGCTACGGCGGCGGCTTCCGCGTCCATGCGATCCTGCCGGTCGACACGCACACCGACACGCACACCGACCCGCACACCGGGACGGGCACCGACAGGCGCACCGAGACGGGTGACGGGGCGCGTGACGAGACCCGTACGACGGCACCGGGGGAGCCCGTATGACGATCCGTGTCCTGCTCGCCGACGACCAGGCGCTGCTGCGCAGCGCGTTCCGGGTGCTGGTCGACTCCGAGCCCGACATGGAGGTGGTGGGGGAGGCCTCCGACGGCGCGGAGGCGGTCCGGCTCGCCAAGGAGCGGGCCCCGGACGTCGTCCTCATGGACATCCGCATGCCCGGCACCGACGGCCTCGCCGCGACCCGCCAGATCGGCGCCGACGCCTCCCTCGCCGAGGTCCGGGTGGTCATCCTGACCACCTTCGAGGTGGACGACTACGTCGTCGAGTCCCTGCGCGCGGGCGCCTCCGGCTTCCTCGGCAAGGGCAGCGAACCGGAGGAGCTGCTGAACGCCATCCGGGTCGCCGCGGGCGGCGAGGCCCTGCTGTCCCCGGCCGCGACCAAGGGCCTGATCGCCCGCTTCCTCGCGCAGGGCGACGGCGAGGACCGCCGCGACCCGGCCCGCTCCGAACGGCTCGGCACGCTCACCGTCCGGGAGCGGGAGGTGCTCGTCCAGGTCGCCGGCGGGCACTCCAACGACGAGATCGCCGAACGCCTCCAGGTCAGCCCGCTCACGGTGAAGACGCACGTCAACCGGGCCATGGCCAAGCTGGGCGCGCGCGACCGGGCACAGCTCGTCGTCATCGCGTACGAGTCCGGGCTGGTCCGTCCGCGGATGGACTGATCTCCACCCGCGTGTACTGCGCGCGGAGTAGGCCCGGGACGCTTGTCAGAGGACGTCCGTGGTCTCCAGGTCGAAGGCGAAGGGTTCGGGCAACGCGAGGGACTTGCCGAACGGGACGGCGCAGTGCTCGCGGTAGTCGTCGTTCCTGGGGGCGCCGAACAGCGTGACCGAGGAGGCGTCGCGGTCCACGAGCAGGTACAGCGGGATGCCCGCGCGGGCGTAGCAGTGGCGCTTGGCCTCGCGGTCCGTCCTGGGCTTGGTGGAGGTCACTTCGAGGACCATGGCGACGCCGTCCGAAGGCATCCAGGGACGGGCGTCGAGGTACAGATCCGGGTGGGCGGGGGCGAAGGTCCCGTCCGGCACCACATGGTCCTTCGGGCAGTTGCCGCCCTTGTCGAGCCGGAGCCCCTTGTTGCCCGAGAAATCCACGTCGGTCCTGGACCGCCTGATCACCTGCTTCATGAGCCTGGTGATGAAGTGCTCGTGCTGCCCGTCCGGCGGCGGGGTCACAACGATCTCCCCCTCGATGAGCTCGGCCCGGAAACCCTCCGGGGTGTCCAGGGCGAGAAAGCCCGCAAGCAGGATCTCTTCCTGCGTGAGCGACTCATGGGCCATGGCAGTCATGTCACGCCCCTCCTTCGGTCGCTCGCCAGACCGGGACATCCGAGGATCACCTGTTCAAGAGATCGGGAACCTTCCCCCGATCGTGGCACGAAAGGGGCGCCTCCCGACACACCGGGAAGCGCCCCTGACACGCGTGAAGGCCGACTACGGCAGCGACAGCATCCGCTCCAGTGCCAGCTTGGCGAAGGCCTCCGTCTCCTTGTCGACCTCGATCCGGTTGACCAGGTTGCCCTCGGCGAGGGACTCCAGGGTCCACACCAGGTGGGGCAGGTCGATGCGGTTCATGGTCGAGCAGAAGCAGACCGTGCGGTCGAGGAACACGATCTCCTTGCCCTCGGGTGCGAAACGGTTCGCCAGGCGGCGGACCAGGTTCAGCTCCGTGCCGACGGCCCACTTGGAGCCGGCGGGGGCGGCCTCCAGGGCCTTGATGATGTACTCCGTCGAGCCGACGTAGTCCGCGGCGGCGACCACCTCGTGCTTGCACTCGGGGTGGACCAGGACGTTCACGCCGGGGATGCGGGCGCGCACGTCGTTCACGGAGTCGAGGCTGAAGCGGCCGTGGACCGAGCAGTGGCCGCGCCACAGGATCATCTTCGCCGCCCGCAGTTCCTCGGCGGTCAGACCGCCGTTCGGCCGGTGCGGGTTGTAGACCACGCAGTCGTCCAGGGACATCCCCATGTTACGGACGGCGGTGTTGCGGCCGAGGTGCTGGTCCGGCAGGAACAGGACCTTCTCGCCCTGCTGGAAGGCCCACTCCAGGGCCCGCTCGGCATTGGAGGAGGTGCAGATCGTGCCGCCGTGCCTGCCGGTGAACGCCTTGATGTCGGCGGAGGAGTTCATGTACGACACGGGGACCACCTGCTCGGCGATCCCGGCCTCGGTCAGGACATCCCAGCACTCCGCCACCTGCTCGGCCGTCGCCATGTCGGCCATGGAGCAGCCGGCCGCCAGGTCCGGCAGGACGACCTTCTGGTCGTCCGTGGTGAGGATGTCGGCCGATTCGGCCATGAAGTGCACGCCGCAGAAGACGATGTACTCGGCGTCCGGGCGCGCGGCCGCGTCCCGGGCCAGCTTGAAGGAGTCGCCCGTGACGTCGGCGAACTGGATGACCTCGTCGCGCTGGTAGTGGTGACCGAGCACGAAGACCCTGTCGCCGAGCTTCTCCTTGGCGGCGCGGGCGCGCTCGACCAGATCGGGGTCGGACGGCGAGGGCAGGTCACCGGGACACTCGACGCCCCGCTCGCTCTTCGGGTCGGCCTCACGGCCGAGCAGCAGCAGGGCGAGCGGAGTCGGCTGCACGTCGAGCTCCGGGGTCTGGGCGGTGGTCACGACACGCACCCTTTCTACTTTTCGTCTAACTGACGCTATCTATCATAACCGCTTCACGTCAGTTTGACGATGGCCATAGCGTCCATGTGACGTGAATCCCGGCCGTTGTGTCCCGGGTCCCTCTATGAGCCGCTGTCCGCCTTCCCGGCCATGTGCGAGCATGAAAAGGAAAGCGACAACACGACCACGCGACTGCCCGGCCCGGAATGAATCCGCGGAAGCGCCGGTTGCACTCGTCGGCAAGCAGTCTCCGTACAACCCGGGAGAGATGTAGATGTCCGTATCGGACGAGACCACCACCGTCACCGACGGCATCATCCTGACCGACGCCGCGGCGGCCAAGGTCAAGGCCCTGCTCGACCAGGAAGGCCGGGACGACCTGGCCCTGCGCGTGGCTGTCCAGCCCGGCGGCTGCTCCGGTCTGCGCTACCAGCTCTTCTTCGACGAGCGCTCGCTCGACGGCGACGTGGAGAAGGACTTCGGCGGGGTCAAGGTCGTCACGGACCGCATGAGCGCTCCGTACCTGGGCGGCGCGACCATCGACTTCGTGGACACGATCGAGAAGCAGGGCTTCACGATCGACAACCCGAACGCGACCGGCTCCTGCGCCTGCGGCGACTCCTTCAGCTGAGCCCGGCCGACCACGGCCTGACACGAGAGGCGGCGGCCCCCTTCCGGGGCCGCCGCCTCCCGCGTTCTCCGGGCCGACGTGGCGCGGTCAGCCGGTCGGCGCCGGCGCGACCGGCCGCAGCGCGCCCGGCTTCGCCCGCGGGACGTCCTTGCCGTCCGAGCCGGCCACCGTCCGCCCGTCCAGCGGCGCGTGGAGCCGCACGGTCATGACGTACTCCTTGGCGATCAGCACGCACACCTTGTCCGGCCAGGGCCTCTCGGTGACCGTGACCGTCACCTGGGCACCGCTCTCCCGCGCCGCCGCCCGGTAGTCGGCGCACACTCCGCCGAAGAAGCTGACGGTCAGCACCCGGCCCTCCGCCGTGTAGCCGGTCACCCGCACGTCATGGGTCGCGGGCGACCCGGACGCCGCCGGCGCCGAGGGCGCCGCGGAGGGGGACGCGGATGCCAGGTAGCGGGGATCGACCGCCGGATACGCCACCGTGGAGGTCCCCCGGTCCGCCGGGCCGCGCACCTCGAACAGCCAGGACGGCACCAGCGTCTGCCGGCCGCCGACGGAGTGCGCGGACAGCCCGAACACCGCCTTTTGCACCGTCACCGTGTCCGCCGGCCGTCCCGGCGCCCCCGGGGCCACGCCGCACGGCTGCTCCAGCCGGTCCTTCAGCGGCATCGGACGGGCGCAGCCGCCGATGCCCATCCGGTGGTCGCCCTTCGGCGCCGCGTTCATCAGATCCAGCGTCTGCCGCGCGCCCAGCACCGGGTACGTGGCGCCCTTCACCGGCGCCGCCAGCAGCCCGTGGCCGCCGACCACCTCGCCCTGCCGGCCGACGGTCAGGCCGGTCGTCCAGCCGTACGTCGGCAGTCCGCCCACCACCGGGTCGGCGTCGACCACCCGCTGGGCGCCCATGACCCGGCTCGCGTCGATCTTCGCGCCGTCCAGCCCGGCCGCCTTCAGTACCGGCCCCGCCGCCTTCTCGGCCACCGCCTCGCTCACCGGGGGGCCGGTCGGGGCCATCGGGTCGTGCGCGCAGAGGGCGCCCTTCCGGCAGTCGTCGGTGCCCGGCGCGTACCGGCTGAAGCTCCAGTTGCCCGGTGCGTCCCGGTTCACCTGCAGGCTGGGCCCCGAGCCGTCCTTGCCGCCGACCCGCCAGATCCGCCCCTGGGCGACGGGCGTCCCGCTCACCCCGAGCGCCCGTGCCAGCCGGGCCACCCGGTCCCTGCCGACCTCGGCCCCCGGCCGGTACACCGGAGCCGACCCGGGGCCCTTCGGCAGCTCGCCCCGCGCCACG
>NZ_JBLEBI010000212.1:0-10734 GCF_047340315.1 Streptomyces sp. AF1A | reverse complement strand
CGTTGCTGCCGCCGCACGTGTGGGGCGCCCAGCCCCCGCCGGCCCGCACCCGTGCGCCCCGCACGCGCTCCCTCTTCGTGCCGTTCGCCACGGCCACCGCCGCCGCGGCCCTGGTGGTGGCCTCCCTCTTCGCGGTCCAGGCGCACCGCACCCAGGACCGGCTCGACGCCGCACAGAGCCGGGCACGTGAGATCGCCCACGTTCTGACCGCTCCCGACGCCCGCGCCATCAGCAGCGAGGACGGGCGCGGCCGCGGTATCGGAGTGATCGCCTCCGCATCGGAGCAGGAAGCCGTCGTCACGCTCAGCGGATACGGCACGCCCCCCGGCGGCCGCGTACACCAGCTCTGGCTCATGCGCCCCCGTGTGCAACCGCGCTCCCTCGGGGTCTTCACGCGCGACACGCCCTTGATCGCGAAGGGGCTCGACCTCTCCTCGACGTCACTCGCCGTGACCGTCGAGCCCGACGGAGGCTCAGCACAGCCCACCAGTCAGCCGATTGTCCAACTGGCCCTGAAACCGGTCGGATTCGGAGAGTAGTCATCGAAGCATGGTCAACCGCCTTGCGGGGAAGGTGAATCCTGTGGCCGAGATACCCGCGTGCCCCACTGGGGCGATAGGGTTACCCTGCCCGGGCCGGGTGGACTCGTACGGGTGGGGAGTGACATGGAGCAGATAACAATGCGCAGCAGGGCCAGGGTCCCTGCGATCACCTGCGGGAGCAGCGCGACCAGTTCGCGCCTCGACCGCCATCTGTCGGTGCTGGCGGGACCCGCCATACCGCAGGGCGAGACGGTCGAGGCGACCTCGCTGATGCGTGAACTGACGGCGCGTGACACCAGGCAGCAGCGCAGCGACCGTCGCGCGCGGGTCAGCCGGGTCTCCCTCTTCGCGCCGCTGCGCCGGCTGCGCCGTTCGCTGTTCGGCGGCCACTGAGCGCTCAGCGCGACCCGGCGGTCCTGGCCCCGTCCAGGGCCCGCGCTCAGGCCGCCACACCGTCCCGGCGCAACGCTGCGATCTGGTCGTCCGTCATCCCCACGGCCCGCAGCAACGCCTCGGTGTGCTGTCCGAGCGCGGGCACGTCGCCCATCCGTGCCTCGTCCCCGCCCGGCAGCGTGATGGGAGGCAGCAGCGCCTTCAGCGGCCCGACCGGCGTACCCACCTGGCGCCACCGCTCCCGGGCCGCCAGCTGCGGGTGCTCCGCCAGCTCGTGCAGATCCCTGAGCCGGGCGCACGCGATGCCCGCCTTCTCCAGCCGCGCGAGGGCCTCCTCGGTGTCCAGCGCGCCGAGCGCCCGCGCCACCAGCGCGTCCGTCCGCTCCCGGTTCGCCACCCGTGCCGCGTTCGTCGCGAACGCCGGGTCCGTGCCCAGTTCCGGGCGCTCGACGACCTGTTCGGCCAGCCGCCGCCACTCCCGGTCGTTCTGCACCGACAACAGCACCCGTCCGCCGTCCGCCGTCGAATATGCGTCGTAGGGGGCGATGACGGCGTGTGCGAGGCCGGTGCGTGCCGGGGGCTCGCCGCCGTGCAGGGCGTGGTGCAGCGGATGCCCCATCCACTCCGCGAGCGCCTCCAGCATGGACACCTCCACGGGGCCGCCCCGTCCGGTGGCCCCCCGCCGGACGAGCGCCGCCAGCACACCCGAGAACGCGTACATGGCCGCCGCGATGTCCGCGGCCGGAATCCCCGCCTTGACCGGCTGCTCCGGTGTGCCCGTCACCGACACGAGCCCCGCCTCGCACTGCACGAGCATGTCGTAGGCCCGCTTGTCCGCGTACGGGCCGAAGCCGCCGTAGCCCGAGATGTCCACGGCGATCAGCCTCGGGTGCGCCGCGCACAGCGTGGCCGCGTCGAGGCCCAGCCGGGCCGCCGCGCCGTGCGCGAGGTTCTGCACGAACACGTCGGCGTCCGCGATCAGCCGCCGTACGACGTCGAGGCCGCGCGCGTCCTTCAGGTCCAGGGCGATGGACTCCTTGCCGCGGTTGCACCACACGAAGTGCGAGGCGAGCCCGCCGGCCGCCGTGTCGTACCCGCGCGCGAAGTCACCGCCGTCGACCCGCTCCACCTTGATCACCCGGGCCCCCAGATCGGCGAGCTGCCGCGTCGCGAACGGCGCGGACACGGCCTGCTCGACGGCGACGACGGTGACGCCCTCCAGCGGCAGGGGCAGGGGCTGCTGGTCCGTGGCCTGTTCCATGACCGGATCATGGCCCTTGAGCCGCTCCTTTGTCAGCAGCGCCCCCTGGACCTCGCCCCGGAAGCCGTCCGTGGCCCGGCCACCGCGGCCGCGCCGGGGTGAGCGGAGCCGCTAGATCAGCGCGAACTGGCCGTCCGGGCCCTCCTCGTGGTGGTCGAGGACCGAGGCGGGGCGGCGGGAGGACTCCGGTGCCGGGAGGACGGCCGCCGCCCGCAGCTCGGCCGCCGTGATCGACGAGGCCGCCTTCAACTCGGCCCGCTGCGGGCGCAGTCCGGCCAGCAGGGCCAGGACGGTGATCAGCTCCAGCAGCTCGGAGGTCCAGGTCTGGGGCCAGGTCGCCGGGCGGATCGCGGTGAGGGCGCCCGGGGCGGGCGGCGCCGTACGGGCCGTGAACCAGGACTCCAGGACGCGGGCCCCGGCCACCTCGTAGTCCCAGGCCTGCGGTGGGACAGGGGCGATGCGGCCCTCGTCGATGTGGAGGGCCTCCTCGTCCCGGTCGTAGTGCAGGGTCAGCGGCCGGGCCGGCAGCGGCGCCCGGACGTACGGGCGGCGGCCGCCCGGCAGCTTGGGGCGTTCGCCGTCGCGGCGCATCAGCCACAGCATGCGGCGGCCCAGCTCCACGCCGGCCGTCCAGAGGACGGGATCGTCCGTGAGCGGGACGGCCAGGTCGGGGCCGGTGGCCGCGAGGATCCAGGCCAGGACGTCCGCCGGAGCCGTCGGGACGCCGCCCAGGCGGGCGGACAGATGGGCGGCGAGACCCGGCGCCAGGTTCGGCTCCGTGCCGCCGGGGCGGCGGTACAGCGGGCGGATGCGGCCGGCGCGCAGGGTGGGCAGGAGCGAGGTCGCCAGCAGGGGGAGGTCCTCGTCGCCCGTCTCCACCGCGAACACCTGCCGGGCGTCCGCGACCCGCCACAGCTCCGGGCGTGCGATGTCGATCAGCCGGTGGTCCGGGATCAGCCACTGCTCGTCGAAGGGCGCCGTCAGGACGCGGACCGGCGGCGCGCAGGGTCCTTCCGCGCGGGCCAGCCGTCCGGTGCCGGTGGACTGGCCGGGCAGCTGCCCCACCGCCGAGGTGAGCGTGCGGGCGCGGGTCGGCTCGAACAGGGCCTCGCGGTCCGGCCCCTCGGCCTTCATCAGGGCGTCCCAGCGGGCCTTCAGCGAGCCGGGGTCGGGAGCCGTCGGCCAGGCGCGGCCCGGCCGCAGGGGTGCGACGGACCACGGCATGAGGTCCGCCAGGCGCGGAGCGTCGTCGTGCGTCACGCAGGGCATCGTACGGCCCGGCCCGGGGTCGGTATCAGGTCGCGTCCAGCGTGACGGTGAACGAGAAGCGGTCCCCCCGGTAGTGGATGACGGCCACGTCCAGCACCCGGCCCTCGGCGTCGTACGTCACGCCCGTGTAGTGCAGGATCGGGCTGAGCAGCGGGACTTGGAGCAGCCGCGCGGTGTCCGGGTCGGCGAGCCGCGCCTCCACGGTGTCCGTGATGCGGCTGATGTCCGCCTTGACGACGTCCCGCAGCACCTTCGTCATCGGCCAGCGGGTCAGATCGTCCAGGTCGATCCGGGCGGCGAGTTCGGGCCGGACGTGGTTGACGGCGTGGTTGGTCGGCTCGCCGGTCTTCTCGTCGCTGCGCAGGCGGTGGTACGCCGCCACCTGAGCCAGGTCCGGGAAGTACTCGGCGAGCCCGGCCGGCACCGGCACGCTGCCGTGGTCCAGCAGCTCGGTCGTCATCCCCGACTGCTGGGCCACGATCGCGTCCACCGAGCCCAGCAGCCGCACCGGGGCCCCGCGCCGCGCCCCCGGCTCGATGAACGTGCCGCGCCGCCGGTGCCGGCTGATCAGGCCCTCGTCCTCCAGCTCCTTCAGCGCCTGCCGCATGGTCAGCACGCTCACCCCGTAGTGCTCCGCCAGCTGCTCCTCGGTGGGCAGGCGCAGCGGGTCCTGGGGCGAGCGGCCGAGTATCGAGGCGCGCAGCGACTGCGACACCTGATACCAGAGCGGGAGCTTGCGGTTCAGGACGATCGAGTCCGGGGCGAAGGAGGTCACTCGGCTATCCGTACCTGTCGGTGAGCGTGCGGCGCAACAGAGGCGTCACCCGCGGAAATGGCGCTCGAGACCCTGCCACACGTCGTCATAGCGCTGTTGCAGGTGGTCGGCCCGGACCGCGTGCGGGGTGAGGGTCACCGGCCAGCGGGTCTCGAACATGAACGCCAGCCCGTCGTCGATCTTCTGGGGCCGCAGCTCGGCCGCGCTCGCCCGGTCGAAGGTCTCCCGGTCCGGGCCGTGCGCCGACATCATGTTGTGCAGCGAGCCGCCGCCCGGCACGAAGCCCTCCGCCTTGGCGTCGTAGGCACCCTCGATCAGGCCCATGTACTCGCTCATCACGTTCCGGTGGAAGTACGGCGGCCGGAAGGTGTCCTCACCCACCAGCCAGCGCGGTGCGAACACCACGAAGTCGACCCCGGCCAGGCCCGGGGTGTCCGACGGGGAGGTCAGGACCGTGAAGATGGAGGGATCGGGGTGGTCGTAGGAGATGGTGCCGATCACATTGAAACGGCGGAGGTCGTAGACGTAGGGCACATGGTTGCCGTGCCAGGCGACGACGTCGAGCGGGGAGTGGTCGTAGGTGGCCGTCCAGAGGTTGCCGCAGAACTTGTTCACCACCTCCACCGGGCCCTCGGTGTCCTCGTACGCGGCGACGGGCGCCCGGAAGTCCCGGGCGTTGGCGAGCCCGTTGGCGCCGATGGGGCCGAGGTCGGGGAGGCGGAAGGGCGCGCCGTAGTTCTCGCACACATAGCCCCGGGCGGTCGGGCTCTGCCCGCCGTCGGAAGCGGTGTCCAGCAACTCCACACGGAAGCGCACCCCACGGGGGATCAGCGCCACGTGTGAGGGTTCCACATGGAGCCGGCCGAACTCGGTGTGCAGCAGCAGTCCGCCGCGCTCCGGCACGATCAGCAGCTCCCCGTCGGCGTCCGAGAAGACCCGTTCCATCGAGGCGTTGGCGTGGTACAGGTGCACGGCCATGCCGGTGCGCTGGGTCGCGTCGCCGTTGCCGCCCAGCGTCCACAGGCCGGCGAGGAAGTCGGTGCCGGCCGGGGGCTCGGGCAGCGGGTTCCAGCGCAGCCGGTTGGGATCGGGCACGGTCTCGGTGAAGGGGGCCGTGCGGATCGTGCCGTTGTCCGTGCGCGTGAACGCCGGGTGCGCGGCCGACGGGCGGATCCGGTAGAGCCACGAGCGCCGGTTGTGCGCCCGGGGCTCGGTGAACGCCGTGCCGCTCAGCTGCTCCGCGTAGAGCCCGAGCGGTGCGCGCTGCGGTGAGTTGCGCCCCACGGGCAGGGCGCCCGGCACCGCCTCCGAGGCGTGCTCGTTGCCGAACCCGGACAGATACGACAGCCCCTCGGCGGTCTTCCGCGCGTCCCCGCTCATGATCGCTCCCACGCTCCCGTGCTCCGACTGATTCCTATGCAACACCGTAGGAATGAGCGCGGTGGCGCGCAAGAGGGCCGCCGCCTCCGTCCGGAGGGGGCCGGGAACCCGACTTCAGACGGATTCGGCGTGCCGCGGGCGTGTTCTACGCTCCCGGACATGTCGTGGACGAAGTGGGCGCGCCGACCGCTCGCCGCGCTCGCGGTGTGCGTCCTGCTGCCGCTCGGCGCGGCGGGGTGTTCCGGCGGTCCGGCACACGGTGACCCGGCCTCCCCCTCGCCGGTCGGCAAGGTCCTGGACGCCACCGACGGGACCGGCCGGCACCTGCGCGAGGTCGATGGCAGGAACGCCCCCGGGGTCGGCGTCGAGGTGACCCCCGACCCCGCCGGCGGCTGGGACGTCCGGCTGACCTTCCACCACTTCCGCTGCTCCGCACCCGGCGCACCGCGGACGGCGGTGACCGGGCGCGGGCTCGCCTATCTCTTCGTCGACGGCCAACGGGTCGCCCGGCTGCGCACCCTCCGGTACCACCTCGCCGACCGCCTCGCCGCGCGCGGCACCCACCACGTCACCGCGCGCCTGTACGCCGACGACGGCACGGTGTGGGCCGTGCACGGCACGCCGGTCCAGAGCACCGCGGACATCACCGTGTCGGACGCGAGGACACCGGAGCCGTCCGCGGGCTCCGCGACCTCCGCGGCCGGCGGATGAGTGCATCACCCACCCTTCTCCGTACTCTGGGGCGAGCTTCACCCGACCCCGGCGGAAAGGCATCATGAAGCCCGTGCCCCACGCGACCCCGCTCCGCCGCGCGCCCGTCCAGCGGCGCAGCGCCGAACGGCTGACCAGGATCCTCGACGCATGCGCCGAACTCCTCGACGAGGTCGGCTACGACGCCCTGAGCACCCGCGCCGTCGCGCTGCGGGCCGGCGTGCCCATCGGCTCGGTCTACCGCTTCTTCGGCAACAAGCGGCAGATGGCCGACGCCCTCGCGCAGCGCAACCTGGAGCGGTACAGCGAGCGCGTCACCGAGCGGCTGAAGAAGGCGGGCACCGGCGACTGGCGGGCCGCCATGGACGCCGTGCTGGACGAGTACCTGGCCATGAAGCGCACCGCGCCCGGCTTCTCCCTGGTCGACTTCGGCAACCAGATCCCGGTCGGCACCCGCCACGCCGAGCCCAACACCCGGGTCGCCGACCGGCTCACCGGGCTGCTCGGCGGGTACCTGGGCCGCACCCCCGACGACGATCTGCGGCGGGTCTTCCTGGTCGCGGTGGAGAGCGCCGACACGCTCGTCCAGCTGGCCTTCCGCACGGATCCGCAGGGGGACGAGGCGATCATCCGCGAGACGCGGGAACTGCTGCGGGCCTACCTGGCGCGCGTCCTCGACTGACCCCGGGCCGAAAGCCGTCGCACGCCGGGGCTCCCCTACATGCCTACCGGTCGGTATGCTCGCCCCGAGCCGGCCCGTGTCGCCCGGCGCCGCCGACCCCGGGAGGATCCGTGTCCCGCACCGCCCTGCGAATCTGCCCCCTGTGCGAGGCCACCTGCGGGCTGACCCTCACCATCGACGGCACCCGCGTCACCGGCGCCCGCGGCGACCGCGAGGACGTCTTCAGCAAGGGGTTCATCTGCCCCAAGGGCGCCTCCTTCGGCGCCGTCGACGGCGACCCCGACCGGCTGCGCACCCCGCTCGTCCGCAGGGACGGCGCGCTGCGCGAGGCCACGTGGGAGGAGGCCTTCGACGCCGTCGCCGCCGGGCTGCGCCCGGTCGTGGAGCGGCACGGCGCGGACAGTGTCGGCGTGGTCCTCGGCAACCCCAACGTGCACACCATGGCCGGGGCGCTCTACCCGCAGGTCCTGCTCGGCGCCCTGCGCACGCGCAGCGTGTTCACCGCCTCCACGGTCGACCAGATGCCCAAGCACGTCTCCAGCGGTCTGCTGTTCGGCGATGCCAACGCCATCCCGGTGCCGGACCTCGACCACACCGACCACCTGCTCCTCATCGGCGCCAACCCGCTGGAGTCCAACGGCAGTCTGTGCACCGCCCCCGACTTCCCCGGCAAGCTGAAGGCGCTCAAGGCCCGCGGCGGACACCTCACCGTCGTCGACCCGCGCCGCACCCGCACCGCCGGGCTGGCCGACCGGCACGTGGCGATCCGCCCGGGCGCGGACGCCCTGCTGCTGGCCGCGATGGCGACCGTGCTCTTCGAGGAGGACCTCACCGACCTCGGGCACCTGGCCCCGCACGTGCAGGGGCTGGACGAACTCCGGGACTCCCTGCGGGACTTCACTCCCGAGGCCGTCGCCGGGGCGTGCGACGTGGACGCCGGCGTCATCCGCGCCCTCGCCCGCGAACTCGCCGCCGCCCCCACCGCCGCCGTCTACGCCCGCATCGGCAGCTGCACCGTCCCGCACGGCACACTCGCCAGCTGGCTGGTCGACGTGCTCAACATCCTCACCGGCAACCTGGACCGGCCCGGCGGCGCCCTCTTCCCGCAGGCGGCCACGGACAGGACGCCCCGCCCGGCGGGACCCGGCCGCGGCTTCGCGCTCGGCCGCTGGCACTCCCGGGTCCGGCGACTGCCCGAGGCCAAGGGCGAGTTGCCGCTGTCCGCTCTCGCCGAGGAGATCGACACCGCCACCGAGGAGGGCGAACCGATCCGCGCGCTCGTCGTCGTGGCCGCCAACCCGGTGCTCTCCGCGCCCGACGGCGACCGCCTCGACAAGGCCCTGGCATCCCTGGACTTCATGGTCGCCGTCGACCCGTATCTGAACGAGACCTCGCGCCACGCCGACGTCGTCCTGCCCCCGCCGCCGCCCTCCCAGAGCCCGCACCACGACTTCGCGTTCAACACCCTCGCGGTGCGCAACCAGGTCCGCTACAGCCGCCCCGCCGTACCGCTCGAACCCGGCCGCATGGCCGAGACCGAGATCCTCGCCCGGCTGGTCCTGGCCGCCACCGGCATGCACGGCGCCGACCCGGCCGCCGTCGACGCGATGGTCGTCGAGCAGACCCTGGGCGAGGCGGCCCAGCAGGCGCACTCGCCGGTTCACGGCCGCGATCCGCGCGACCTCGCCGCGCGGCTCACCGGGGAGACCGGCCCCGAACGCCGGCTCGACATGATGCTGCGCCTCGGCCCCTACGGCGACGGCTTCGGCGCGCGACCCGACGGGCTCACCCTGGCCAAGCTGCTCGCCCACCCCCACGGCATCGACCTCGGCCCGCTGCGTCCGCGTCTGCCGCAGCCGCTGAAGACCCGCAGCGGCAAGGTGGAGCTGCTGCCCGAACCGATCGCCGCCGACCTGCCGCGGCTGCGCCGGGCCCGGGACGAGCGGCCCGCGGGGCTCGTGCTGGTCGGCCGCCGCCACCTGCGCTCCAACAACAGCTGGATGCACAACGTGCCCGCGCTCACCGGCGGCAGCAACCGCTGCACCCTGCACATCCACCCCGAGGACGCGGCCCGCCTCGGCGTCCGGGACGGGGCGGACGTACGCGTGAAGGGGGCCGGGGGAGAGGTGGTGGCCCCGGCCGAGGTCACCGACGCCGTGCGGCCCGGTGTGGTGAGCCTGCCGCACGGCTGGGGGCACGACCGTCCCGGCACCCGCCTCGGCCACGCCGCCACCGTCCCGGGCGTCAACGTCAACCAGCTGCTCGACGGCAGCCTGCTCGACCCGCTGTCGGGCAACGCGGTCCTGAACGGCGTGCCCGTGGAGCTGAGCGCGAGCCACTGATCCGGGGCGGCGAACCGGGCTGCCACGCCGCGCACTTCACCATTGGCACCGGCCTCGCCGGGCGCAGCCGGACCAGCGGCCGATGAGCGCCTGGCATTGCGCGCTGGGGGGCGGGCACCTGCCGGCCTACGGCCGACGAACGCCTGCCGCCCGCGCGCCGGCGTCGTTCAGGTCCGTCGGGCTGGCGCCCGCGCGCCGGCGTTGCTCAGGTCCGTCGGGCTGCCGCCCGCGCGCCGGTGCCGTTCAGGTCTGCCGCTCCGCCCCGCGCGCTGGTGTCGTTCAGGTCTGCCGCTCCGGCGTCCGCGCCGGTGTCACCCAGGCCCGCCGTTCCGGCCCGCGCGCCGGTGTCACCCAGGCCCGTCGCTCCGGCGTCCGCGCCGGTGTCGTCCAGGCCCGCCGCCCTGGCGTCCTCACTGGTGTTGCCCAGCCCTCCGCCCCGGCCCGTTGCCTCGTCCTCGGCCCCCGGCTGCGGCCACCCGTCGCCTCGGCATTGCGCCGCCCGGGCGATATCCGACGACGCGCCGGGCGGCGTTACCGCAGCGTATGGAGCGCATGCGTGAAAGTCACAGCGAAAGGTCGGTTTGTATGAAAATCGTTTCTCACCTCGGAGGAGCTTCATGCCCACCCTGAGACTTCCACGTTCCTTCTCCCGCGCGGGCGCCAGCGTCGTCCTCACCGCCCTCGCCGCGACGGGCGCGTCATGGGTGGCGGCGCCGAAGGCGGCGGCCGCGGGGGAGAACGGCGACATCAGGATCCACGACGAGCGGCATCTCAACGGGGCCGCGCTGACCGGGTCGGCCAAGGACGACCCGGTGGTCTGCAGGTTCTATCTCGAGGCCGTCAACTTCGACACCCTCGGCAGCATCAACTACACCATCACGCCGCAGCCCCCGCTGGCCACCGCCGCCACCGTCACCGGTGCCGTCCAGCTCGCCGGGGGCGCCGGGCACACCGACCCGCTCGGGCTCGCGGACGGGCAGTACAAGATCACATGGACGGTGGGCACCCCGGTGGCCCTGAAGTCGAAGGTCTTCCAGGTCAACTGCCACGACGGCAACCGCCAGGACCCCGCGCACGGTCCGGCCGGGCAGATCGAGGACCACCAGCAGCAGCAGAACGGCCCGGGCTGGGGCCAGGGCGGCGACCACAACGATCCGCACGGCGGTGTGCACGCCGGCGGCGGCGGTCTCGTCGACACCGGGGCCGCGTTCTCGCCGGTGGGTGCGGCGGCCGCGGTGGGACTGGTCGCGGTCTGCGGAGCGGTGTACTTCCGGCTGATCCGCCGGCGGCCCCATGGCGCCGCGTAGGCGCCGGAGCAGGCCCTGGTACCGCACCCGCGCCTACCGCCTCACCAGGACGGCCCTGCTCGCGGTCGTCCT
>NZ_JBLEBI010000211.1:0-11000 GCF_047340315.1 Streptomyces sp. AF1A | reverse complement strand
CCAGGAAGGCCGCAGGGCGGCGACAGGGCCCGCCGCCGCACGGCGCCGTCGCGGCGGCCGGCAGTCCAAGCAAGCGCTTAGTAAATTGCGGCCAGTGTCACACTGCAACACGGGTGACCTCTCAACTACGGCCGGGTAACTTCCCAACCGGCCCTGCCCGCACATCCTGTCCACTGGAGCCGTGATGCCCGAAGCCGTCATCGTCTCGACCGCCCGCTCCCCCATCGGCCGCGCCTTCAAGGGCTCCCTCAAGGACCTGCGCCCCGACGACCTCACCGCCACGATCATCCAGGCGGCCCTCGCGAAGGTCCCCGAGCTGGACCCGCGGGACATCGACGACCTGATGCTCGGCTGCGGTCTGCCCGGCGGCGAGCAGGGCAACAACCTGGGCCGGATCGTCGCCGTGCAGATGGGCATGGACCACCTGCCCGGCTGCACCATCACGCGGTACTGCTCCTCCTCGCTGCAGACCTCCCGCATGGCCCTGCACGCCATCAAGGCCGGCGAGGGCGACGTCTTCATCTCGGCCGGTGTGGAGACGGTCTCCCGCTACACGAAGGGGAACTCCGACAGCCTCCCCGACACGCACAACCCGCTCTTCGCCGAGGCCGAGGCCCGCACCGCCGAGGTCGCCGCGCAGGAGGGCACCACGTGGCACGACCCGCGCGAGGACGGCCTGCTGCCCGACCCGTACATCGCGATGGGCCAGACCGCCGAGAACCTCGCCCGCGCCCGGGGCATCACCCGCGAGGAGATGGACGAGTTCGGCGTCCGCTCGCAGAACCTGGCCGAGCAGGCCATCAAGAACGGCTTCTGGGAGCGAGAGATCACCCCGGTGACCCTCCCCGACGGCACGGTCGTCAGCAAGGACGACGGCCCCCGGCCCGGCGTCACCCTGGAGGGCGTCGCCGGCCTGAAGCCGGTCTTCCGCCCCGACGGGCTGGTCACCGCGGGCAACTGCTGCCCGCTGAACGACGGTGCCGCGGCCGTCGTCATCATGAGCGACACCAAGGCCCGCGAGCTCGGCCTGACCCCGCTCGCCCGGATCGTGTCGACCGGCGTCTCCGGCCTGTCGCCCGAGATCATGGGTCTCGGCCCGGTCGAGGCGAGCAAGCAGGCCCTGCGGCGGGCCGGCCTCACCATCGACGACATCGACCTGGTCGAGATCAACGAGGCGTTCGCCGCCCAGGTGATCCCCTCCTACCGGGACCTCGGCATCGACCTCGACAAGCTGAACGTCAACGGCGGCGCCATCGCCGTCGGCCACCCCTTCGGCATGACCGGCGCGCGGATCACCGGCACGCTCATCAACTCCCTGCAGTGGCACGACAAGCAGTTCGGCCTGGAGACGATGTGCGTGGGCGGCGGCCAGGGCATGGCGATGGTCATCGAGCGCCTGAGCTGAGCCACCGTCCGTAGCGGAACGGGCACTTCACGTCACAGAAAGGCCCAGAACCCCGGAAACCCCGCGGTTCTGGGCCTTTTTGTGATCCAATCTCCCCCAGGATGTGACCTATCTCCCTCGCCGCATACATCGCTGCAGGTCAGCGCAGGTCAGGGCGCTCCTCGGCGAAACCACGACACGCAAGTCCTGTCCGTTTCGTGACGTTACGCACTGACAGTTGGATAGTCCGCCCTTCAAGCTGATGTAGGAAGTCGGGGGTCGACTTTGAACCTGGGAGTACGTCAGTGAGCGCCATGCCGATCGCCCTGCTGCTCACCACGGCCGCCACGGGCGCCGTGGGCGTCGCCGTTCTGCGCACCGTCCTGAAGTTGCGCCGGCAGCTGACGGAGCTGCAGGCCCAGCTCGCGGAGAACCAGTCGGCCGCCATGCGCGCGCTGCTGCCTCACGCCCGCTCCCACGCCGACGCCGAGCACATACGCGCGGCGGTGGCCGAGGCGCTCGCCGAGGAGCGCGAGCGGGAGCTCGCCGAGGCGCGCGCGTTCTGGGCCGCGCAGGAGGCCCGGGACGCCTCCGACGCGCCCTCGCTGGGCCTGCCCGACACCGAGCCGTTCCTGCCCCGGCAGACCGACTTCGCGGGTCTGGAGCCGGTGTCCGAGCAGACCGCGGAGGCCGACGAGTTCGCCGGGGAGTCCCCGGAGCTGGCCGCGGCCCGCCGCCGGCACCCCTCGCACCCGGACTTCGTGCCGGTGCAGTCGTCGGCCGTGAACGACCACGAGCGCACCGTGACCACGCTGGAGCAGCTGGCCGCCGAGCGCGTCGAGCTCTCCGACGTGCGCCCGGGCCCGCTGGGCACCCTGGACGTCTACGTCTTCGCCGACGGCACCACCCTGTGCATGACTCCCGGCCACCGGGAGACGGCCGAGCGCCTCGCCGCCGCGCTGCGGGCCGGCGAGAGTCCGTACCTCCTCGGCGGCTCCGGCATCTCCGGCGCCTACACGCTGACCTTCACCTGCGGCGAGGACACGGTCTACATCCTGGCCGACCGGGTCATCGCGTCGCTGTAGTCCGCACGCGCGGCCCGGTCGCGCACCGGGGTCAGACCCCCGCCCGCGCCCGCGCCTCCTCCACCAGCCGTACGGCCTCGGCGACCTGATCGTCGCTCTGCAGCACCACGGCCAAGTCGTGCGCGGCCACCAGGATCTGGTCGGCCACGGCGAACATCCCCGCGTCCGGCATCTCGCGCGGCTCGGTCCCCGGTTCCTCCACGGCCTGCGCCCACCGGGCCAACTCCCGGGCCAGCGCCAGCGCCTCGGCGGCGGCGCTGCGCTGGAGCCGGCTCTGCGGCGCCGCCCGCAACCGGTCGGCGAAGTGGTCCACTGCTCGGGTCAAGGGCGTCGTATCAACCACGCGCCGAGCGTAACGTGCCGCACTGTTGCCAAGACGCGAACGCTCAGGCACCGTGACGTGAAGGACCGGCTTACATCCCCTTTGCGTTCGGAGGCGCCGATGTCCCAAGTCTTCTCCGAGGAGACCCACCGCAATCTGCTCGCCCGCATCCCCCAATGCACCGGCCGTGAAGTCTCCGACTGGCTGCGCACCGTCGAAGAAGGCCCCGCTCTGTTCCGCTTCGAGGAGAAGGTCAGCTGGCTCCGGCACGAGTACGACCTCGCCTACGGCCACGCGAAGGCGATCGTGCACGAATACGACCTCAGGAGGGCGGCACGCAAGCTGCTCTGACGACGAAGGGCCCCGGAACGCGTCCGGGGCCCTCATCCGCTGCCGTCGACCGGTCGGCCGTGCCGCCGGCCGGTCGTCACTAGTCGTTGTTGGTGAAGATCGCCACCAGTCGCAGCATCTCCAGGTAGATCCAGACCAGGGTCACGGTCAGACCGAACGCGGCGAGCCAGGACTCGCTGCGCGGGGCGCCGTAGGCGATGCCGTCCTCGATCTGCTTGAAGTCGAGGGTCAGGAAGAACGCGCCGAGCAGGATCGCGACGATGCCGACGAGCGCACCGAGCGGGCCGAAGCTGCGCAGGCCGCCGTGCTCGGCGACGCCGAACGCGACCAGCAGCAGGTTGACCGCCATGACCACCAGGAACGCCATGGCGATGGCCATGCCCATGCGGGCGTACCGCGCGGTGACACGGATCCAGCCCGCCTTGTAGACGAGCAGGGTCGCGCCCGAGACCGCCATGGTGCCGAGCACCGCCTGGAAGGGGGCGCCGCTCCAGCGGCTGTTGTACATCTCGCTGATGACGCCCAGGAAGACGCCCTCGAAGGCCGCGTACCCGAGGATCAGGGCGGGCGACGGGGTGCGCTTGAAGCTCTGGACCATCGCCAGGACGAACGCGACCAGCGCGGAGCCGACGGCCAGGCCGTAGCTCGTGGCGGAGACCGGCAGCAGCGCCCAGGCGAGGACGGCGCCGACGGCGACCGTGCCGAGCGTGATGGCCGAGCGGACGACGACGTCGTCCATGGTCATCCGGTCGGTGGTGACCGGGGCCTGCGGCGGGGCGCCGTACTGGACGCCGCCCTGCGCGTACGGGTTCTGGGCGTAGGGGTTCTGCGCGTACGGGTTGCCCTGGGCGTACCCGGCCTGCGGTGCGGTGTTGAAGCCGGCGTAGCCGTTGTCGCGGCTGAACCCCCGTCGCGAGAAGACCGGGTTACTGCTCCTCATCTCACTCCTCCATGGCCGGCGTGCGCGACCTTGGCTCAAGCGTAATGGATTGGCAAAGGATCGACGATCGTACTTGAGGAGGATCTTTCCCCTGCCGTGCTGGCCAACACGCTACGCGGACGGGTGATTCCCGGCCATGGGTGATCGCGTTCCATGACGAACCTGCGACCTAACCGAGAGGAAACCCGGTGTACGCCTCGGCCAGGTCGGTCTCGGCCGCGCGGGAGGAGGCGATGCGCTCCAGCCGGGCGCGCTGCAGGCGCCCGTCGAAGGCGGTGGCGTCGGGGGCCGGGTGCAGCAGGGTCGTCATGTCGTAGGAGAACCGCTCGGCCTGCCACACCCGGCGCAGGCAGGTGGCGGAGTAGGCGTCGAGGAGGTCCGGGGAGCCGGTGTCCTCGGCGTGGACGAGCGCGCGGGCGAGGGTGACGACGTCCCCGACGGCGAGGTTCAGGCCCTTGGCGCCGGTCGGCGGCACGATGTGGGCGGCGTCGCCGGCGAGCAGGAGCCGGCCGTGACGCATCGGCTCGTGCACGTAGGAGCGCATGGGTGTGACCGACTTCTGGGTGAGGGGGCCGCGGCGCAGGGCCCAGTCGTCGTCGGTCTCGAGGCGCCGCTCCAGCTCGTCCCAGATGCGCTCGGCGCTCCACTGCGCGGCGTCCGTCCCGGCGGGGACCTGCAGGTAGAGGCGGGAGACGGACGGGGACCGCATGGAGAGCAGGGCGAAGCCCCGGTCGTGGCGGGCGTAGACGAGTTCGTCGTGCGAGGGCGCCACGTCCGCGAGGATGCCGAGCCAGGCGTAGGGGTACGACCGTTCGAACACGCGGGAGGCCTCGGCCGGGACGGCCTGCCGGGCCACGCCCCAGAAGCCGTCGCAGCCGGCGACGTAGTCGCACTCCAGCACGTCCTCGCGGCCCTCGTGCCGGAAGCGGACGCGCGGCCGGTCGCTCTCGGCGCCCTCCACGGCGAGGGCCTCCGCCTCGAACAGTAGCGGGCCGCCCTCCTTCAACTGAAGGGCGATGAGGTCCTTGCAGACCTCGGTCTGGGCGTAGACCATCACGGACCGGCCGCCGGTGAGGGCGGGGAAGTCGACGCGGTGGCGGCGCCGGTCGAAGCGCAGTTCGATGCCGTCGTGCCGCAGGCCCTCCCGGTCCATCCGCTCCCCGGCGCCGGCGGCGCGCAGCACGTCGACCGTGCCCTGTTCCAGGATTCCGGCCCGCTGCCGGTGTTCGACGTAGGCCCGGTCGCGGCTCTCCAGGACGACCGAGTCGGTGCCGGCCCGGTGCAGCAGCCGCGCGAGCAGCAGCCCGGCCGGCCCGGCTCCGATGATCCCGACGGTGGTGCGCATCGGTCCGCCCCTTCCCCGACCCCCGGCCGCCCACGTGTTCGCGTGGTGAAACTTCCTTCACTTGTCGTTCGGGCGTCGTTCGGGCGTCGAGTCTGCGCCGGGGGGTACTCGCTGTCAACGGGTGAGCCAGGGATGAGTCTGGGGCGGGCCAGGGGCGGGCCGCCCGCCGGGTCCGCGGAGGCGGTCCTGGACCCGGCGGGCGGCCGTGGGACGGCGGCGGCTCGGTCAGTGGCCCGGCCAGCCGTCCAGGTGGCGGTGCAGGGTGACGGTGGGCCGCGCCTTGGCCTTCGGGGCGTGGGCCACGGCGTTGTTCAGGACAGCGGTGACCTCTGCGGCCAGACTGTCGGCCCGCGTCTTCAGCTCGGCGGCGGGCAGCGTCGAGCGGGTCAGCGCGTCCAGCCGGCGGTGGATGTCGTCGAGGTGCCGGCGGGTGGCGGCGTCGAGGCGGAACGCGGTGGGCGTGGACACCACGAACTGGTAGGCGCCGGCCAGGGTCTGGCAGCCGGTGCACTCCTTGTTGGCCGCGTCGCTGTAGTTGGACGCGTTGAGGTGTGTGTGCTCACCGGCGATCGTGACGATCTGGAAGGACAGCGCGACCGACCGGCAGTGGTCGTCGGCCGAACAGCCCGCGGAGACGGCGTTGGCCTGGTTGCGCACGCCGGCCGCGTTGACGGTGCCGAACTGACGGACGGTGAAGGAGTCCCGGACCTGGGTGTGGTGGGCCCGGTCGGCGTGGGAGAACACGTGGTCGGAGGCGAACGCCGCGTGCGCGGCGCCGGTCGCCGCCTGGGCGGGCACGGTGGTGGCCACGCCGGCGACACCCGCCGCGAAGAGGCCGATGCCCAGGGCGCGCCGGCCGAAGGGGTGGTTGCCGGAGCGTGCCTTGCGATGGCTGCTCATGGAGTCTCCTGAGATGAGTTCTGGTGAGGTTCTGTGGGGCGCCCGGGATGTGCCCGGCGGAAGGCCACGACGTGTCAGGGCGTCGCGGGGGCGGCCGGGCCGCCCGTGTCCGTGGACGAGGGCGACGCGGACGGCGTCGCGGACACGCTCTCCGACGGGGTCGGCGTGGCCGACGGGCTCGCGCTGCCGGGCGGCGGGCCCGGGGCCTCGCTGGACCCACCGGAGGAGGACTCCGGCGGCCGGGACTTGGTGCCGGTGGGCTTGCCCGGGGTGGGGTCGGCGGACGCGGACGCGGAGGCCGACGCGCTCGCCGAGGCCCCGCCCGACGGGCCCGTCGCCGACACCGAGCCGCTGGGTACGGCCGACGGCGACGCGGAGGCGCTGCCGCCGGTGCCCTGCGTCCCGGAACCGCCCTGGGACGGGGTCGAGGCGTCCCGGGGCGAGGGCTCCTGGGTCGACACCCCGGGCTGCAGGATCGGCGCGATCGGGGGCTTCTTCGGCAGGGGCTGCGGGGTCATCCCGGACACCCAGGCGTAGCTGAGCCCCGTCAGGCCGGCCAGGGCGAGCGCGCACAGCGCGAGGCGCAGCCCAGGCCGGCCGTCCGTGGCGCGGTTCGCGGCCCGCAGGAGCCGGCCGCCGATCTTCACCGACAGGTAGAGCACGCCGGCCATCGGGCACAGCAGCATGATCGTGCCGATCGTCCCGACGAGCCCGGCGACGATCTGCCCGTGCGCGAACGCCGAGCCGGTGCCGAGGAGTTGCTCGGTGAGCGAGCGGACCATCGTGGTGAGGATGCGGGGCAGGTTCCACAGGGCGTAGCTCATCTCGCCCACGATCAGCGGCACCATGGTCAGCACCCAGGTGGCGACGATGGTGCGCGCCGACCGCTTCAGTCCGGCGACCTCGGCGCGGGCCGCCCGGCCCTTGGCTCCCGGGGCCAGGGAGAGCAGGATCGGCTTGATCTTGCCGTAGAGATCGGGCACCCCGGCCAGGTCGCCGAGGATGTAGTAGCCGTCCAGGCGGACGGCCGGCATCAGCTGTTCCAGGATCTCGAAGTGCCCGAGGTAGACGGCGGCCAGGAAGAACTGCGCCCCGGTGGCGAAGTAGGCCCCGGCCATGCCGAGCATGAAGACGACGTTGAAGTACACCCCGCCGAGGTCGGTGCGGATCCGCCCGGCCCGGGAGATCCGGTAGACGTCGGTGACGTCGGTGTACATCGACGGCCAGATGAGAAAGAGCCCGCACCCGATGCAGCCGGGCCGGGCGCCGCCGTAGCGGCAGGCGGAGGCGTGGCCGAACTCGTGGAAGACGAGCGAGGCCACGGTGAGGCCGAAGACGATCAGGATCAGCACCGGCTGGTCGAGGACCTCCAGCACCGGTTCGATCGCCCCGAAGAAGCCGAACAGCCACACGTCCATCGCGACCGCCGTGAGCAGGACGGCCGCGACGACCACCGGCCGGTGCAGCCAGGCCAGCGCCCGCGCGATCTTCGCCGTGCGGCGCTCGTTGAAGATCACGCGGTGGCCCTTGAGGGCGAGCAGCAGGTCCGAGCGCGGCGCGTCGACCGCGTCGTCCGCCTGGCCCTCGGGCACGCACACGCCGAGCGGTTCGAGCTTCTTCTCCACCAGGTAGCGGATGTTGTCGCCGCTGACCTCGCGGCCGTAGCGGGCGCTGACCCGGTGGGCGATCGTGTCGACGTCGCGCACGCCGTCCACGGACGACGCCACCAGGTACAGCAGCCGGGACAGCTGCACGACCTGCCCGTCCCCCCGACGGGCGATGTACTTCGGCTCGGTGAAGCCCGAGCCCTGGTACTCGCCGTGCAGCCGCAGACCCGCGCTGAGCCGCGGGATTGGCCCTGCCGGCGCTCCCACGACCGGCAGGCTGCCGGTCGTCACCTGCTCGTACGTCACCGGCCAGCCCCCGGGCCCGGGCACCGGACCGGTGTCGTACAGCGTGCTGGTGCCGTCTCCGAGCACCGTCATGTGTGGTCTCCCCCCACGTTGGCCCCGCTCTCCCCCCGGCGTGGCCGCGGGGGCGGACCGCACGAGCCGTGCGGTGCGGTCCGCCCCCGCGCCCGTCGTCGCGGCGGTGCCGTTACTGCTTGACGGTGATCGCCTGCGTGGCCTGCGACTCGGCGTCCGACCACAGGCTGTGGTCGTTCAGGGCGGCCGACTCGTTGTGGGCGTTGATGTTCGCGACGTGCTTGGTGACGTTGACCGTCTTGCCGAAGCTGAACTTCAGCCGGCCGAGCGCCTCGCGGCCCGGCAGCAGCTCCGCGGACTCGCCGTCCAGCTCGCGCATGTCCATGCTCATGATGTAGGTCCTTTCCTGGTCGGTGTGTTGGGGTGGGGCGCGAGCGTTACTGGCTGACGCTGATGGTCTGCGCGGCGCCGGAGTCGGCCACGGACCACGCCGAGTGGTCGTTCAGGGCGGCGGACTCGTTGTGGGCGTTGATGTTCGCGACGTGCTTGGTGACGTTGACGGTCTTGCCGAAGCTGAACTTCAGCCGGCCGAGGGCCTCGCGGCCCGGCAGCAGCTCCGCGGACTCGGCCTCGAGCTCGTGGGCGTCCATCATGATCGATTCCCCCTCGGGAAATAGACATATCCGGTCGGAGAGAGTCAGGTTCCCCCCGGACTCTGTCCAACTTGGTCGGACGGGCTGTCCAACGAAATTGGACACTAGGGCCTCACGGCGCCCCTTCGCAACCCGTTCGGGGAATCACCCTTTCGGCGGCCCGCCTACCCGCCCGTAGAATCGGCGCCGACAGGGACGGTTAGGTCGAGCGGCGAGCAGGAAGTGACCTTCGGTGGCCAACGCACTGCAGCAGTTGATCCGTGAGCGCCTCGACCGCAATGGCTGGTCCTACGGCGACGTGGCGCGCCGCGGCGGCGTGCCCCGCTCCACCGTGCACCACCTGGCCACCACCGACCGCGTCGTCCGCATGCCCCAGGCGACGACCCTGGAGGGGCTGGCCAAGGGACTGGAGCTGCCGCTCGACGCCGTGCGCCGGGCCGCCGCCGAGGCCTGCGGCATCCATGTGTACGGCAGCCCGGCCGGCGACGAGGCGGGCGGCGCGGCACCGCGCTCCGCCGACCCCGAGGTGGACGTGCTCATCGCCAGCGTGCAGCAGCTCTCGGCCGAGGACCGCCGGCACGTCGCGGCCCTGGTGGAGTCCTTGCTGGGCCGGTCCGCGCCGAAGTGACCCGTCCGACGCGATCACGGAGCGCCACGCTCTGGCTCGAGTCGGAAAAAATGCAACTCCGCCCGAATCCCCCGAGATCCCCCGCTAGTCTCTCGTCTGCCCGAGGAGCGAGACACGCACGACCCCGGGCTCTTTGGGGGGAACGTGTTGTTCGTGCATGGCGGGCCGGCCACCGCGGTGGTCCGCGGCCCCGCCGGTGAATCGGTCGTCCTGCTCTCCGGGGAGCTGCCCGAGGTGCTCACCGAGGAAGCGGTGACCGAACTGCTGGACCTGGCCGCCGCGATCCTGGACACGGCGGAACTCGACCTGTTCCGCACCTGCCTGGACACCCTGCGCACGACCGGCCTGCGAGCGGGCCGCCGGGTGGAGGTGAGCGGTGCCGTCCTGACGGTCTACGAAGGGTGAGGGCCGCGGACGGAGCCGACGGTCGCTCAATCCCCGCGTCCGGCCCCGCCGGCGGCGGACGCCCGGTGGGCCCCGCCCCACGCCGTACGCAGCACGCCGGAGACCTCCCCGAAACTGGCACCCGCGGCGAGGGCGTCGCCCAGCGCGTCGCGTGTCCGCCGGTTGCCGGGGTCCGCGGCCGAGACCCGCAGCGCGGCGAGCGCCCTGTCCACCCGGTCCTCGCAGCGCCAGGCCCGCAGCTTGGCCAGGCGCTCGGCCTGGGCCGCCGCGATCGCCCCGGACGACGCCGGGGCCGGTCCGCACGGCGCGGCCAGTTCCGCGGGTGAGGCCGCCCGCACCCGGACGCCGGCCGGCGTGCAGACCGCACCGAGCAGCGCCGACAGCGGTGCGCCGTACCCGTCCGCCGTCGGGCCCGGCTGCCCCCCGCACTCCGGCGGCCGCAGCGCGACCTCGAGACGGCAGCGTCCGCCGCCGGTGCGCTCCTGCGCCACCAGGCACCACAGGGAGGCCAGCAGCGCCGCCCCGGGCAGGCCGGTGAGGACGGTTGCGGTGATGCCGTCCAGCGGCAGACCGCGCAGCAGCACCCGCATGTCGTCGATGGAGTCCACCGCCGCGCCCGCCTGGCCGACCCCTCCGGACGCGGCCGGGGCGTCGCTGTCGTGGCCCAGGCCCGTGGGCCGGTCGGCGCAGACCAGCAGGTGCCGCTTGCCGCGCTCGACCTGCCGCCGGTAGTGCGCGTTGCACTCACTGGCGGAGCCCCGCGCGAGGTGCGCGGGGCGAACCGCCGTCGCTGCCGTCCGGAGTGTGAGGCGCACGGCTCAGTAGCGGTAGTGGTCCGGCTTGTACGGGCCGTCGACGTCCACCCCGATGTACGCCGCCTGCTCCGGGCGCAGCGTGGTGAGCTTGACGCCGAGGGCGTCGAGGTGGAGGCGGGCCACCTTCTCGTCCAGGTGCTTGGGCAGCACGTACACCCCGATCGGGTAGGCGTCGGGCCTGGTGAACAGCTCGATCTGCGCCAGCGTCTGGTCCGCGAAGGAGTTGGACATCACGAACGAGGGATGA
>NZ_JBLEBI010000210.1:0-11046 GCF_047340315.1 Streptomyces sp. AF1A | reverse complement strand
GCCGCCCGCGACCGCCTGCTCGTGCACTCCCTGGGACGGCGTGGACCGCCGTGCTCCCCTGCCGCCGCCCTCGGCCGGGCGACTGCCGCCCGCGCCTGAGGCGCCGGTACCTGAGCACGACCGGCCCCCCACACGTATCCCGCGTACACGCTGTGCGCGTCCCACTTGGAGATCACCCACATGAGCAAGCGAAACGCCCAGGCGGCGAAGACGGCGGCCCGCGAGCGGCTGCGCCAGGAGCGCGAGCGGCAGGCCAAGCGCGACAGGACCAAGCGGCAGCTGATCGTGGCCGCCTCGGCCATAGCCGTGCTGGCCGCGGCCGGCGGCATCGGCTACGCCGTCGTCCAGGCCAACAAGCCCAGCTACTGGGAGAGCATGAAGAGCGCCACCGTCGTCGCTCCGGCCAACACTTCCGGCAAGGACGGCACCACGGTCGTCATCGGCAAGCCGACCGCGACGAAGACCCTCAAGATCTACGAGGATCCGCGCTGCCCGGTGTGCGCCCAGTTCGAGCAGAACGTCGGCTCGACCCTGAAGAAGGACATCGACGACGGCAAGTTCAAGTTCCAGTACATCGGCGCCACGTTCATCGACCTCAAGGACAACGGCCAGGGTTCCAAGAACGCGCTGAGCGCCCTGGGCGCCGCGCTGAACGTCAGCCCGGAGGCCTTCCTGGAGTACAAGAGCGCGCTGTACTCGGCGAAGTGGCACCCGGACGAGACGGTCGACAAGTTCAAGAACGACAGCTACCTCATCCAGGTCGCGAACACCGTCCCGGCGCTGAAGAACAACGCGAAGTTCCAGGACGCGGTCAAGAAGGGCACCTACGACGCCTGGGCGATGCACATGTCGAAGACCTTCGACGACAACAAGGACGGCGTGACCGGCACCCCGGGCTTCGTCATGGACGGCAAGCAGCTCAACGGCGGCAGCCCGCTGCTGACGGTGGCCGACTTCAACAAGGTGGTGGACGCGGCCCTCAAGGGCTGACGCACCGGCGGAATCCGGCCTTCCAGTGAAGAGCGGGCGAACTTTCGACGTTCGCCCGCTCTTCCGCATACCGATCAGTAACCTGATCGGTCGTGACCAGTCGATACAGATCCTCCGAGGCATCCCAAGGCCTCAACACGCTTGCGCCACGCCGCCGTACGGTCGTCAAGGCCGCGGCGGCGACCGCTGTCCTGGCCGGTCCGCTCGCCGCCGCCCTGCCGGCCCGGGCCGCCACGGACTCCCCCGCCTTCCTGCACGGCGTCGCCTCCGGCGACCCGCTGCCCGACGGCGTCCTGCTGTGGACCCGGGTGACCCCGGCCCCCGAGGCGACGCCCGGCTCCGGGCTCGGCCCGGACGTCGAGGTGAGCTGGGTCGTGGCCAGGGACAAGGCGCTGACCGACATCGTCGCCAAGGGTTCCACCACCGCGACCGCCGCCTCCGACCACACCGTCAAGGCCGACATCCGTGGCCTGGCCCCGGCCACCGACTACTGGTTCCGCTTCTCGGCCGGCGGCACCGACTCCCCGGTGGCGCGCACCCGCACCGCGCCGGCGGCGGACGCGGACGTCTCCGGTCTGCGCTTCGGCGTGGTCTCCTGCGCCAACTGGGAGGCCGGCTACTTCGCCGCCTACCGCCACCTCGCCGCGCGCGGCGACCTCGACGCCTGGCTCCATCTCGGCGACTACATCTACGAGTACAAGTCCGGCGAGTACGCGGCCCGGGGCACGGTCGTACGGCCGCACACCCCCGCCAACGAGATCATCACGCTCGCCGACTACCGGATGCGGCACGGCCGGTACAAGACCGACCCCGACCTGCAGGCCCTGCACCTGAAGGCGCCGGTCATCGCGATCTGGGACGACCACGAGTTCGCCGACAACGCCTGGTCGGGCGGCGCGGTGAACCACACCGAGGGCGCTGAGGGGGCCTGGTCGGCCCGGCAGGCGGCCGCGAAGCGGGCCTACTTCGAGTGGATGCCGGTCCGCCCGGCGATCGCGGGGACCACCTACCGGCGGCTGCGGTTCGGCAGGCTCGCCGACCTGTCCCTGCTGGACCTGCGCTCCTTCCGGTCCCAGCAGGTCTCCGGCACCAGCGGCTCCGTCGACGACCCGGACCGCACCATCACCGGACGCGCCCAGCTCGACTGGCTGAAGGCGGGGCTGAAGGCCTCCGACGCCAAGTGGCGGCTGGTGGGCAACTCCGTGATGATCGCGCCGTTCGTCGTCGGCTCCCTCTCCGCCGACCTGCTCAAGCCGCTCGCCAAGCTGCTCGGGCTGCCGCAGGACGGCGTGGCCGTCAACACCGACCAGTGGGACGGCTACACCGACGACCGCCGCGAACTGCTGGACCACCTGCGCGCCAACGGCATCCGCAACACGGTCTTCCTCACCGGTGACATCCACATGTCGTGGGCCAACGACGTGCCGGTGGACGCCGGCACCTACCCGCTGTCCGCGTCGGCCGCCACGGAGTTCGTCATCACCTCGATGACCTCCGACAACCTCGACGACATCGTGAAGGTCCCCGAGGGCACCGTCTCCGTGTTCGCCGCGCCGCTGATCGAGGCCGCCAACCGGCACGTCCACTGGGTGGACACCGACCGGCACGGCTTCGGCGTGCTCGACATCACCGCCGACCGGGCGCAGATGGACTACTACGTCCTGTCCGACCGCACCGACGCGCACGCCACCGCGCACTGGGAGCGCTCGTACCGCACCCGCAGCGGCACGCAGAAGGTGGAGCGGACCTACGACCCGGTGTAGCCGTTCGTTCCGGTCCGGAGGCAACCGATACGACAACTTCTCCGTCACATGGTGTAGGTGACAGATCGTCATCTACACCATGATGGGAGAGACATGGCCACCCCCCAAGGTGCCTTGAAGAAGACAGCGACCATCGCGGCCGCCGTGACGCTCGCCGGACTCGCCTCCGTCGCTCAGGCGCAGGCGGCCTCGGCGGCACCCGCCTACGTCAATCTGACCGTGCTCGACCGCCACGGCGCGCCTGTCTACGCCGAGCCCAGGGACTCGTCGAAGCGGTACGGCGTGGAGAAGTACGGGACGACCCTGCGCATAGCGTGCTCCACCACCAAGACCCCGTCGGGCGCCCGGTGGTTCAGGATCTACGACTCCCAGCCGACGGCCTGGGTGTGGTCCGGGCACTTCATGTCGCTGGTCCACCCGCCCAAGGAGTGCTTCCCGGGCTGACGACGTCCCGGCACGGCGAAGCGCCGGCAGCGGCAGCCGAGCACTCGGCCCGGACCATGCCCGCATGGTCCGGGCCGGTCCGTGCTCACGTCGCCCGCAGACCGTCCAGGAAGCCGAGCGCCACCCGCCAGGTGGCCTCGGCGGCCTCGGCGTCGTAGTCCGGCAGCCCGGGGTCGGTGTAGAGGTGCCCGGCACCGGGGTACCGGTAGACCTCCACATCGGCGCCCGCTCGGCCCATGTGCAGGTACCAGGCACTCAGCCAGTCGTCCGTCTCGAACGGGTCCGGCTCGGCCACGTGCAATTGCACCGGCAGCTCCTCCACGTATGCGTTCGGCGCGATGTCCGACGTGCCGTGCAGGAGCAGCAGCCCACGCGCCTTGTCGTCGCCGAGCGCGAGAGTCTGCGCGATGGAGGCGCCGAGCGAGAACCCGGCGTACACCAGTCCCCGCTCCGAGTTCGGCGCCGCCGCCAGCACGGCCCGCTTCAGCAACTCCTCCTTGCCGATCCGCTCCTTGAACTCCATGCCGTCCTCGACGGTTTCGAAGGTGTGCCCCTCGAAGAGGTCCGGGGTCCACACCTCGTGGCCCTCGGCGCGCAGCCGGTCCGCGGCATCGCGCACCGCGGGCCGCAGCCCGTAGGTCGAATGAAACAGCATGATGTTCATGAGGCCATGGTGCCAGCCGGTGCCGTCCCGGCCGTAACCCGGCGCTGTCCGTCCGTGCCGGGAAGTCACATGTTCGTACTCCCCGGAAGCCGGTTACGTTCGAAGGCATGGAGATCCTGCTCCGTCCTGTGATCGTGGTCGGCGGGTGCGTGGTCCTGACCGTTCTCCTCGGCTGGGCCACGGACCTGCTGCTGCGCAAGGCCGACGCCCGCCACGGCGAGACCCCCTTGTGGGACCGGCTGCGGCGCGGCCGCATCCCCTACCAGCTGGTGCTGTGTGCCGCCCTGCTCAGAGGCTCGTACGATCAGGTGAAGCTGCTCCAGGAGCACCGGGTCGGTATCGGGCGCACGCTGACCCTGGTGCTGATCGGGGCGGCTGCCTGGCTGGTGATCCGGATCGCTGCGGCGATCGTGGAGACCTCGTACAGCCGGTACGCGCGCGCCCACCACGATCCGGCGCGGGTCCGGCGGGTGCGGACCCAGGTGACGCTGATCATGCGCGTGGTCTCGGCGATCGTCGGCGTGGTCGCGGTGGCCGCGATGCTGCTGACGTTCCCCGCGATGCGCGCCGCCGGCGCCTCCCTGCTGGCCTCCGCCGGGGTCCTCGGCATCGTGGCCGGCGTCGCCGCCCAGTCGACGCTGTCGAACCTGTTCGCCGGCTTGCAGATCGCCTTCGGTGACATGGTCCGCCTCGGCGACACGGTCGTCGTGGACGGCGAGTGGGGCACGGTCGAGGAGATCACCCTGACCTTCCTGACGGTGCGGACCTGGGACGAGCGCAGGATCACCATGCCCGTGTCGTACTTCACCTCCAAACCCTTCGAGAACTGGTCGCGGGGCACCCCGCAGATGACCGGCATCGTCTACTGGCACCTCGACCACAGCGCCCCCGTGGAAGCGATGCGCGAGAAGCTGCGCGACATCCTGCGCCAGTGCCCGGCCTGGGACGGCCGCGCCTACGGCCTGGTGGTGACCGACACCACACCGAACACCATGCAGGTGCGCGCGCTGGTGACCGCGAAGGACGCGGACGACATCTGGACCGTCCGGGTCACGGTCCGCGAACAGATGATCACCTGGCTGTCCGCGGAGCACCCCTATGCGCTGCCCCGGGTCAACACCTCGGACGCGGTGAGGGCGCCCCACCGCATCCCGTCCCCCGACCGCAGCTCGCTGCACAAGGCCTACGACGTCCCGCGCACCGGCCGGGGCTGATTGGCCCCTCGCGTCAGTGGCCGCGCTCGGCGCCCCCATTGACCTGGATCACCTGTGAGGTGATGTGCGCGGCGGCGGGCGAGGCCAGCCAGTGCAGGGTCGCCGCGACGTCGCCCGGTCTGCCGGCCCGTCCGGTGGAGGTCTCGGCGATGAGCTGTCGCCGCCGCTCCTCGGTCATCGCATCGCCGAAGAACCCGGTGTCCTCGATGTACCCCGGCGCCACCACGTTGACGGTGATGCCCCGCGGGCCCAACTGGCGCGCCAGATCATGGGCGTAGGGGTGCAGCGCGGCCTTGGCCGCCGCGTAGGCGCCGCTGCCCGAGCCGCGGTGGGCGGCGATGGAACTCAGGAAGAGCACCCGCCCGCCGGGCTCGGCGAGCCGCTCCTTGAGGGCCTCGGTGAGCAGCGCGGCGGTCAGGGTGTTGAGCCGGAAGTTGACGGTCCAGGCGTGGGCCACCCGGTCGAGCGGTTCGTCGCTGTCCGCCGGCGGCTCCAGACCGCCCGAACCCCCGGCGCTGTTCACCAGCACGTCGACCGTGCCGAACTCCTGGGCGACGAGACGGGCGACGCCCCGCACGTCGTCGGGCTCGGTGAGGTCCGCCGCGTGGGTGAGCGCCCCCGGCACGCCCGCCTTCTCCAGCACCGCCGCGCGCCGCCCGAGCAGCAGTACCCGGTCCCCGTCCGCGGCGAAGGCCCGGGCCGTCGCCAGCCCGATGCCCGTGCCGCCACCACTGATCACGATGTTGCGAGTCATGGTCCGAGCGTAGGAGCGTGCCGCGGACACCGCTTCCGGTTGTCCACAGAAGCAATCTGTTCGTATGACCGCGGGCTGAGCCGTACGACCGCCGCCGTGCGAGCAGGGGCATCACCGCATGCTGCGCACGTCGAGATACCTGAGCACCCGGTCCACGATCTCCGGGTCCGCCCCCGGCTCGCTGCGTGCCGCCAGCACCTCGTGTCGCGCCGCGCTCAGCATCTCGCCCTGGATGCGCCGGATCCGCTTCAGCCGCCGCGCCCGCTGATGCTGCGCCTCCCGCCGCTCCTCCTCCCCCATGTCCGGGCTGATCCGGATCCCGATGTCGAAGGCCCGCCGCAGCATCTGCTCCGACAGGTCGTCGGGCAGGTCCTCCACCTGCTCGATCTCCCGCAGCCGGCGTTTCGCCGCCCTCGTGGCCCGCACCGCCAGCTCCTTCTCGAACTCCTTCTCCCGCTCGGAGTCGGAGCGCACCCCGAGCCGCTTCACCAGCCACGGCAGAGTCAGTCCCTGGAGCACCAGCGTCGCGAGGATCACCCCGAACGCGATGAACACGATCACGTCCCGCTCCGGGAAGGGCGACCCGTCGTCGGTCCGCAGCGGGACTGCCAGCGCCAGCGCCACAGAGGCCACCCCGCGCATTCCGGACCACCACATCACGACGGTCTCCCGCCAGCTCGTCGGGATCTCCTCGTCCAGGTCGCGACGGGCGTGCAGCCGCTTGGTCAGCCAGGTCGCCGGCAGCAGCCACAGGAGCCGTACGACGACCACCACGCCCACGACGGCGGCCGCCCAGCCGAGCATCTCGCCCCACCGCCCGCTCGCGGTGCGAATGGCGTTGTGCAGCTCCAGGCCGATCAAGCCGAACGCGACGCCCGTGACCAGGGTGTCGATGATGTCCCAGAAGGTGTGCCCGGCCAGCCGGGTCATCACGTCGTCGGCGCCGGTGGCGTGCTCGGCGAGGAAGAGGGCCGTGGTGAGCACGGCGAGCACCCCGGAACCGTGCAGCTTCTCCGCGAGCACGTAGGAGGCGTACGGGACCAGCAAGGTCATGCCGATCTGCAGGGTCGGATCGCCCAGCAGGTCCATCAGCCGGTTCGCGCCCCAGCCCAGCACCAGCCCCACGGCCACGGCCACGACGGCGGACAGCACCAGCTCCAACCCGGCCCGCCACGCCGAGAACGTGCCGCTCACGGCGGCGCCGATCGCCACGTGGTACAGCACGATGGCCGTGACGTCGTTGAAGAGCCCCTCGCCCTCCAGGATCGACACCAGGCGGCGCGGCAGCCCGAGCTGCCCGGCGACGCTGGTCGCGGCGACCGGGTCGGGCGGGGCGATGAGCGCGCCGAGCGCCACCGCGGCGGCGATCGGCAGCCCCGGCACGATCGCGTTGGCGACGACCGCCACGCACACCGTCGTCAGGAACACCAGCGCGACGGCCAGCAGGAAGATCGGGCGCTTGTTGGCGGCGAACTGCCGCCAGGAGGTCCGCCGCACGGCGGCGTAGAGCAGCGGGGGCAGCAGCGCGGGCAGGATCAGGTCGGGCGGGATGTCCACGTTGGGCACGAAGTCGGCCACCGCGAGGACCCCGCCGAACAGCGTCATCAGCACCGGCGCCGGCACCCCGAAGCGGTCCCCCACCGGGACGCTCACCAGGGCCCCGAGCAGCAGCACGAACAACAAAGCCAACTGGTCCACGGCCGGCGCTCCGGTAGTCGATGATCACACGGCAGGCCTCCAGCCTGCCATGCGGCCGATGAGCAGGCCGCTGCTAGAGGGTGCGGCGCATCGCCCGGTGCGGTATGCCGGCGTCCGGGAACTCCGGGCCGTACGCCTCGTATCCCAGGCGCTCGTAGAAGCCCAGTGCGTGGGTCTGCGCGTGCAGCTCCACCGCGGCGAGGCCACGCGCGCGCGCCGCCTCCTCGATGCCCCGCACGAGGGCCGCACCCACGCCGAGCCCCCGGGCCTCACGGGTGACGGCGAGCCGCCCGAGGGAGCCCACCGAGAGGTCCCCGCCGGTCTTGGCGTCGGCCACCTCGCCGTGCAGCAGCCGGCCGGTGCCGAGCGGCACCCCGTCCTCGCGGACCGCCAGCACATGCACGGCGACGGCGTCGTAGGCGTCGTACTCGATGTCCTCGTCCACGCCCTGCTCGGCGACGAAGACCTCCTTGCGGACCGCGAAGCACGCCTCGCGGTCAGCGGGATCCTCGGCGACCCGGACGGTGTACGCCGTGCTCATCCGTACGTCTCCTCGCGCACCTGGTCGAGGGCCTTCTGCAGGTCCCCGGGATAGTCGCTCTCGAACTCCACCCAGCGTCCGTCCCCCGGGTGCTCGAAACCGAGCCGGACGGCGTGCAGCCACTGGCGGGTCAGGTGCAGCCGCTTGGCGAGGGTGGGGTCGGCGCCGTAGGTGAGGTCGCCGACGCACGGGTGGCGGTGGGCCGCCATGTGGACGCGGATCTGGTGGGTGCGGCCGGTCTCCAGCTTCACGTCCAGCAGGGAGGCGGCGCGGAAGGCCTCGATGAGGTCGTAGTGCGTCACCGAGGGCTTGCCGTCGGCCGTGACCGCCCATTTGTAGTCGTGGTTCGGATGGCGGCCGATCGGCGCGTCGATGGTGCCGCTGGTCGGGTCCGGATGGCCCTGGACCAGCGTGTGGTAGCGCTTGTCGACCGTGCGCTCCTTGAACTGGCGCTTGAGCGACGTGTACGCGTGCTCGGACTTGGCGACCACCATGAGGCCGGAGGTGCCCACGTCGAGGCGGTGCACGATGCCTTGGCGCTCGGCCGCGCCGGAGGTGGAGATCCGGTAGCCGGCGGCGGCGAGGCCGCCGATGACGGTCGGCCCTGCCCAGCCGGGCGAGGGGTGCGCAGCGACACCGACCGGCTTGACGATCACCACCACGTCATCGTCGTCGTGCACGATCTCCATGCCCTCGACCGGCTCCGCGACCACCTGCACCGGCGCGGCCGCCTGCGGCATCTCGACCTCCAGCCAGGCGCCGCCGCGCACCCGCTCGGACTTGCCGACCACCGCGCCGTCGACCTGGACCTTGCCGGCGGCGGCCAGCTCCGCAGCCTTCGTGCGGGAGAAGCCGAACATGCGGGAGATGGCGGCGTCGACGCGCTCGCCCTCCAGGCCGTCGGGCACGGGCAGGGTACGGATCTCGGGAATCGTGCTCACCCGTCGAGTATGCCGGACGGGCCGGACGGCCCCGCACGGGCCTGTGGACAACTCCCGGGCGCGAGGCGCCGGACGATCTGCCGGGCCGGCCGTTCGGGACGGTCGGCCGGGTCAGTCCTTGTGGATCGTGCCGTCCGGGTCCAGGCCGCGGAAGGACAGCAGCACGATCAGGATGCCGCCGCACACGATCGCCGAGTCGGCGAGGTTGAACACCGCGAAGCCCTTGGGCGCGATGAAGTCCACGACCTCGCCCTCGAAGATCCCGGGCGCCCGGAAGATCCGGTCGGTGAGGTTGCCGAGCGCACCGCCGAGCAGCAGGCCGAGCGCGATCGCCCAGGGAAAGCTGTACAGCTTGCGGGCCAGCCGGATGATCACCACGATCACCGCGGCAGCGATCAGCGTGAAGATCACGGTGAACGCCGCGCCGAAGCCGAAGGCGGCGCCCGGGTTGCGGATGGCGTGCAGCTCCAGGAGGTCCCCGACGAGCTTGATCGGCGTGCGCCCCTCCAGCTTGGCGACCACCAGCGCCTTGCTGATCAGGTCGAGGGCGTACGCGAACGCCGCCACGGCGAACAGCACGGCGATCCGGCGCCCGCGCCCGTTCCGCCGCTGCGCCGGGGTCTGCTGTTCGCCGCCGTCGTCCGGGGTCTCCGGCGTACCGATGATGCGCTCCGCCTCTGCCACGTGAGTCCCTCAACCTAGGTGCCTGACTGAGGACGAGACTACGGCACGACCCCGCGCGCTCAGGAGCGGCGTTCCTGCTTCTGTTTGCACTCCACGCACAGGGTGGCCCGCGGGAAGGCCTGCATACGTGCCTTTCCGATGGGATTGCCGCAGTTCTCGCACAGGCCGTAGGTCCCCGCGTCCAGCCGCTCCAGCGCGCGCCCGGTCTGGATCAGCATCTCGCGCGCGTTGGCGGCCAGCGCCATCTCGTGCTCGCGCGTGATGTTCTTGGTTCCGGTGTCGGCCTGGTCGTCGCCCGCGCCGTCGCCGGAGTCGCGCATCAGGCCGACCAGGGACGCCTCGGACGAGCTGATCTCCTCCTGCAGCCGCTCCATCTCGGACTGCAGCTCCGCGCGGGCCTCGGCGACCTCTTCCGGGGTCCAGGGGTCCTCGCCCGGGCGCACCGCCAACTCGCCGGGTTCCGCCGCGGCGCCGCGCGCCTTGGGAACGGCGCTCTCCGCCGTGGCCGTGCCAGGAGTCTTCTTCGCAACCACCGTCGTGGCTCCCGTCTGCTTCGCGGCCCGCGCCGCGCCCGCTTTCTTGGCCGTGCTCTTCTCGTCCGGCGCCGTGGCAGGTCCCCCGGCGGTCGCGCGCTCTCCACCGGCTTCCCCACGGACGGCCTTCTTGCCGGCGGCCGCCTTCCCGGCGGCGGTCCTCTTGGCCGCCGCCTTGCCGGACGCCGTCCTCTTGGCCGCCGTTGCCGTCGCGGCGGCCGGTTTCTTCCCGGCCGTCTTCTTCGCCGGCGCCTTGTCGGCGGTCGCTTCGCCGCCGGTCGTCTTCTCGGCGGGCGTCTTCCCGGTCCCGGTCTTCCCGGTCCCGGTCTTCTTCGCCGCCTTGCGTCCTGCGGCCTCGTCGGCCTCAGCCGCCTTCTCCACGACCGGCTTCACGACGGCTCCTTTCTTCGCGGCCGCCCTGCCGGGCACCGCTTTCCCGCCCCCCTCCTGCGCCACGGCCTTCTTCGCCGCGGACTTCTTGGCTGCGGCCTTCTCGGCCGCTTCCCTCTTCGCCGCTTCCTTCCTGACGACGGCCTCTTTGGCAGCCGTCTTCGTGGCGACCGCCTTCCCCGCGGTGGCCTTACTGGCAGGCGCCCTCTTGGCGGGTGCCTTCTTGGCAGGCGCCTGCTCCGTCGTGTCCTTCTTGGCGGACGCCTTCCCCGCCGTGGCCTTCTCGGCGGCCGCCTTCCCCGCCGTGGCCTTCTCGGCGGCCGCCATCTCCGCCGTGGCCTTACCGGCGGACGCCATCCCCGCCGTGGCCTTACCGGCGGACGCCATCCCCGCCGTGGCCTTACCGGCGGACGCCATCCCCGCCGTGGCC